>JAYTEU010000244.1:0-5792 GCA_043734985.1 Chthonomonadaceae bacterium | reverse complement strand
CCCTTTTTCCGTGGAGCATGTTCTGCCTCGGTCAAGGGGTGGTGGAAACGCATTGTCCAATCTTGCGCTTTCCTGCCAGGGCTGTAACAATCTGAAATTTACCAGCATCGACGCCCTTTATCCGATTTGGGGTGTGATGGCGCCACTCTACCATCCGCGCCAACACCAATGGTCAGAGCACTTTCTGTGGAGTGAGGATTTTGCGCTGATAATTGGACGAACGCCAACAGGCCGGGCGACCATCGAGCGGCTACAAATCAATCGTGAAGGCGTCGTCAATTTGCGGAGAGTTCTGATCTTTATTGGTCGTCACCCGCCGGAATAGACTTGCGCCTAATCGGCAAGTTACGGGTGTGAAGGGGGCGGGATGAATTCCCGCCCCCTTCCTTGCGTTTGGAGGTCGATTAGAAGGTGATGTCCGGGGCGGTGACGGGCTGGTCGAGGCGGACCAGGGTTACGGTGACGGACTTGGTGGCGGCGGCGTTCGTGGCCTGGACGGTGTAGGCGGCGGGCGTTACCCAAAAGGTGTAGGTTCCAGTGGCATCGGTGGTCGTGCTGCCGATGCTGGTGAGGGTGCCGCCGACGCTCTTCATGAGCTGCACCGATATGCCCGAAGTCGCCGTGCTTCCGACCTTGACGACGCCCTTGATAGTGAACGGCGGAAGGGGCGTCGAGCCGGAGGGAGCCGCAATCAACAGGTCGCCGATCGGGTTGGCGCCGGCTTTGAGCGGGAATTGCAGGTTCACGTCGGTGATGGGCTTGTCTTCGAAGCCCTGCGCGGTCACTTTCCCAACCACTCCCGCGACGTTGCCGAGGTCCACAGGAAGCCCCGCGAGAGTGAATGTGCCGTCCGTGGACGTAGTCGCCGAGACGTTAGCGATAGTGACTTTGGCGTTTCCGACACCGGTGACCACTCCGCCGACCAGCGCGACCACTCGCCCATTAGCGCTGGCGGTGTAGCCGGTATCTGATATGTAGATGTCGCCAAGGTTATTGGCCGCCGTCGTTGAGAGCGCGACTGTGATGGTACGGGTCTGCGATCCCTGCGCGGTGATAGTCGCCGACGCAGCGCTGCTCGGCGGGCTGAAGGTGAACGTTCCGTCGGCCGCCGTGGTGACGCTCGTGCCTCCGATATTTACTACCGCATTTGGGTTCGGGGCGATTCCCGTCTCTGCCCGGAGGACGCGGCCGGTTACGGTGACGGGCGTGCCTCCGCCACCGCCAGTGGTTCCCCCGCTACCGCCGCCGCATCCCGCAAGCACCAGCGCCATGTACGCTAACATTGCGGCAAAAGCGACCGTGAGTACCCACGGATTTCGTTCACGATTATGGGATCTGCCTGTCTGCATCGAATTATCCTTTATCTATGGCGCCTGTGGGTTCGTGCCTTGTGGACGCACTTGATTGCGCGCGCGCGACAAGCCACGAACCACCGATCACAGGCAACTCTTGCTGTTAGCGCGTAAGTACGATCGGCACGACCTGGCGGGTCTGTGCGCCTTCCGCCGTGCGAGCCGTAACATTGATCAGGTAGCTGCCGCCGGGAAGCCCGCGACCCTGGTCGTCCTTGCCGTCCCACACGAACTGGCTCACGCCGGCGCTGACCGCGCGCCCGCGCGCCAGCCGTCGGATCGGGCGGCCCGCGTACTGGATCTCGACCGTCGCTTCGGCGTCGGACGTCGACTCGAAGGAGATCGTCACGCCCGCTGCGCGTCCCTGGGGAGCGACGGCGCGCAGGTTCATTATCTGGACGAGGTTCGAGCTGTGCGGCTCCGCGATGACCTGGAAGGCCCGGGTGGTCTCGTTAGCGCCGGAATGGAACGTGTAGCTGGAGGTCGTGTTCATGGCGCGGCGGGTTCCGCTGGTCTGGTCCACGAGGGTCAGGCGCATGCCGCGCGGAACGGAGGCCGTGTTGCCCCAGGCGATCGTGTAGTCCTGCCCACCCGTGGGAAGGGAAGCGGCGACGGTCCAGTTCGAGCGCGACCCGTTACGGCGGATATCGGTCAGGAATTCGCCTCCTGCCCTGCTGACGCCATCGCTCCAGTCGGTGTGCTGGAAGCGGACGCCGAGCGTGGCGGAGCGGGCGAAGGGCGGCGGGCTGGATACATCGAGGGCTGGTGTAAAGGATTCCGAACCCTGCGCGGACTGGCCGAGGACGGCTCCCGTGGTGTTGCCCGCGCTGTCTCGCAGCATCAGGGGCACCCGCCAGCCGTTATTGTCGACCGGGCGGCCGGCAGCGGCGCGCGTGCGGAACTTCGCGGAGCGAGTGGGAGCGTTCGGATTGGTGTAGGTGAGCGTTACGCCCTCCGTCACGAGAACACGCACCCAGTACCCTTTCCATGCCTCAAGGGTGTTCTTGGGAATCGTAGTATCGGTGGTGGTGCTGATATCGTTGTAGCCGGTCGTCGAGGAAAAGGCGATGATTCCCGCAGCGAGGAAACCCTTGGAGACAGCATCCGGGACTGAAAGCACGTCGCCGCCCAGATACTGTACGAACAACTGCGTGTCCGTACCCAGGTTTATGGAGTAAGGCGAGCCTATCTGGTTCCAGCCGAACTGCAGCGGAACGCTGATATCCTGCTGCACGTCGATATTCTCGCCCTGGAAGTTTGCCTTTGTGACGCTGACGGGAAAGTTCGACCAGAGGCCGTTGCCTGGCTGGTAAAGCGGCAGCGAGGGATACCGCAGATATTTGTCCAGGTTCGGAGTATTGAGATCCTGGCGGTACTGCGCGAGCAGCAACTGCGTGGGATCGACGCCGAAGACCTTCGCGAGGTCGCCGGTCAGCGGGCGGAACGGCAGCGAGATCATCTGCGGCCCGGGCGCGAAGGTGTGCGAAAGGGTCGCCACAGGTCCGGGCGCGACGATTTGGAAGATCGGCTCCACGGGCGTAAGCGAGGTGGCGCCCTGGCGCATATATACGTTGCGCTGATAGGTGATGGCGTTTGTCGCGCCATCGGGCGTGAAGACCAGGCGGGTTCGAGTGAAGCCTGTCGGCGTGGCGCCCCTGGCCCCGAAGTCGCCCTGCGTCACGGTGATATTGATATTCGTGCCATTATCGAATCCGACGCTCAGGTTGCCGCCGTTTGCGCCGACTACTACTCCCGAGAATGCGTTGGGAGTGTCCAGCGTACCGGTCTTGCCGGCCGGGAAGTAGAGACGGTTGGTCTCTTTGTTGACCGGAAAGTCCATAGCGACGCGCATCTGATCGGCCGGGCTGCCGCCGATGTTGACAAAGAACGGCGCGACGGAGCCGAACCCGTTCGAAATGACGACAGTCTCGAACGACGGCAGGAAGAGGCGGTTCTGGAAAGTGTAGTCCCAGTAGATGACCTGGCTCGTTCCGCTAAGGTCCGTCTCATCGCCGGTCGCGTCGGTCTGATAGTAGATCAGGAAGACCGCCGCGCCGCTGTCGTTGTTCTGGGCGTTGGATGGGAATGTGGGCTGAACGTAGGTATAGAGCTTGGGACCGGGCGTAATGCTCGTGTCCAGCACGTGCTGCTGCTCGAACCAGGCGTCGAAGTCCTGAAGCTCCACCTGTGGGTTCGCGCTCTTCGCCAGGGCTCTCAAGCGGTTTACGTCGTTGGCCACGGTCGCATCGGCCGTGAAGGCGGCGTAGTAGGCGGCGTTGAACTGCGCAAAGAAGCTGTGATTTTCGATGTAGCACTTAAGCCATGCCGACGACGACATCTCTATACGCGGCACGAGCATGCCGGAGAGCGTGGTGAGATTGAAGGCCTGATTGCTCTTCGTGGGAGGCGTAAACGTATTGTTGGCCAGCGGAGGCTGATTGAGCAGGTCGTACGCGGGCGTGTAGAAGAAGCCGTTCGCCGGATCGAGGGGGGTGCTGTTGTACGTCTGAATATCCTGCGCGGCGATCACCGCGGCGGCGCGGGACATGCCGATCTCCCAGGCGTCGTAGGCTATTCTGAGCGGGCCGTGAAAGGCCTGGGCCATCACCTGGGCCATCGCCAGGAACTGATCCTGATCGTGGCGGAAACTTGGGAAATCGATCGAGACATCCGTGCCGTTGATGATGAGGAGGGCGCCGAGCACCTCGTCCACCTTGCCGAGGCGCGGGTCCAGGTTGAGCACCGTAACGTTGCCGGTCCAGCCCGGCGCGCCCAGGATGGCTTTCAGCTCCGGATAGAGGAGATTGGCGAGCTGGGAGAGCTTGCCCGCATCCTCCACGCTCCAGTGGCCCGTGACATTGGCGTCGGTCGGGAACGTGAACGTAATATCGCCGCCTGCCCGCGTACGCTGCACCGGCGGGAGCGCGAGCCTGCCGTTGGTTCGCGCGATAGCGGCGCCGGCGAGCACGAGGTTCTGGTCCTTGCGGATCAGGTTGTTGCGTCGCAGGTATTTGATCTCCTGCTGCAGCGACGACTGCTGCGCCTGAAGCTGTGCGGCGTACTGTGCGTGGGCCGCCTTCCGCACGGCCGCGATATCCGCAGGGTTGGCGACATCGACAATGAGCGCCGACTGCGGTCCATTGCTGATCGTGCGAAAGCGCTGGTTCGAGATATTGCGATACGACTGCTGCGCCGCCGCATGCGGTCCGCCGCAAAGCATCGCCGCGAGCGCCAGGAGCGACGTAAACATCGCCGGCAGTACGCGGTGCGAAAATGGGATCGGGAGTTTCAAGCGGTTCATCCTCCAGAGTTTTGGGCGAAGGGGCGGGCAGAAACAGACACCCCCCGGCATCGTTCCGACGCCTGTTGCGGGCGAACGGACTGTTGATCATAGGGGGTGTGTGCGGAAACTAATGTGTCTGCGCGCTCGTGTTGGGGGCGCGCGCGCAGACTCTGCTACGGTATACGTTGGGAACGCTCGGGGCGTTCCCGGCAGTCGGCAGTCGGCAGTCGGGGATGCATTTCACTTTTACCTACTGCCTACTGCCGATTGCCCTCCCCTCACGGCGCTATGAACGATTGGATCGGGCTTACGGATATCGCCGATCCGACGGTGTCCTGGGCGAAGACTGCCCAGTAGTAGGTGTGGCCGGATATCAGCGCCGGTCCCTGGTATTGCTGTGAAGTGGCGGGAGCCTGCACTATACTCGTGTCCGGGCTCTGCTGGCCGGTCGGCCATATGGGCTTTACGACCTGCGGGTTGGAGCTATCGCCGGTCAGATCGGGGTAGCGGTCGTAGACCACGATCTGGTAGAGATTGGACCTATTTACCGCCGTCCAGGAGAAGGTAGGCTTGGCGGCAGAGACCGCGCCGCTCGCCGGGCCGGTAAGGGAGAGCGGGCCGAGCGGGTTCACTGCGACTGTTTCGCCGGGGGCGCCCACTCCCGCATTGACGTCGCCGTTCGGGAAGTTGATAGTGTCGAGGCGCGCCACCGAATAGTAGTAGTTGGTGTCCGGTGTAAGCGCGGCGTCTATGTCGGCGAATCGGTCTGCCTGAGGATCGCGAAGCAGCGCGATGGAGATAAAGTTCGGCGGGTTCAACTGGGTAGCTTGCGCGACCTCATATCCAAAGAGATTGTTGATGTTCTCGTAATCCCAGAACAGGTCCACTTCGATGATCGAGCCTGCGGGGGTGCTGCGTGTGCGCTTCTGTTTCATAGCCACGCGGGAGGCGGCGGCCGCGTGACCGGGCTTGATGCCTCTTCGAGCCAGGAACCAGGCTTTCAGCGCCTCGAATCCTTTCGCTCCGGCCGAGGCTCCGGCGACCCGATTGGGGGTCGACGGGACTGTGAACGCGGAGGCGCTCATTCCATTTACCGCCGACGGCGTGGGGCTGGAGCTGGACGTTGCCAATTGGAACGGCTGAATCGTCGGTCCGGC
>JAYTEU010000243.1:0-7635 GCA_043734985.1 Chthonomonadaceae bacterium | reverse complement strand
CAGATCCGTCACCCTGCCGGTTAGGGAACCCGGAGCCTACCTGCTTGTGGGGAGCGCGCCGGGGATTCGGGCGTTCAATCTCATCGTGAAAACTAACCTTGTCCTGGTGCAGAAGACCGAGCGGGATCGGGCGCTATTTTTCGCCGCGAACGCGCAAACCGGACGGGCCGTTCCGGGAACGGAGATACTCGCGTGGACGAGCTACTCGGAGCCGGGCAAAAAAGGGGAATCCATCGATCGGGTAGCGACGGTCCGCGCGGTCACCGGGCCGGATGGCACGGTCTCAATTGTGATCCCGCGTAAGGCGAACCGCTCCAACTTCCAGGTATCCGCCTTCGCATGGCGAGGTGCGAGCGTTGCCCTGACCGCTCAATCCGGCAGCGACGACTCCGAAGACAACCAGGGCCGCTTCAAGACCTACGGGACCACCGACCGCGCCGTCTATCGCCCCCTTCAGACCGTCCGGTTCCGCGATGTGGTGCTGGAGCGTCGGCAAAACGGCATGCATCCGGTCGTGGGCCGGCCGATCCGCGTACAGGTGTTCGACGCGAAGGGGCGTCGCGTCCATGCCGCGCTGCTCACTTCCGGCGAGTTCGGCAGTGTCGGCGGCCATTTCGACCTGCCGCCCGACGCGCCGCTCGGCGAATATTCGGTCCAATGCTCGGTGTTCAAGGTGGAGGCGGCAGGCACGAATAGCGGCGGCAGCCAGTTCCGCGTGGAGGAGTACAAGAAGCCGGAGTTCCAGGTAACCGTAGCTCCGGATGCCGAGCGAGTGCGCTTGGGACAGCCGACGAGCGCGCGCGTGATTGCAAAATACTACTTCGGCGGTCCTGCCGCAGGTGCGAAAGTGACTTACAGGGTCCACCGCAACGTCTATGCGCAGACCTACAAGTTCCCCACGCCCTTCGATTTCCTCTACGACAGTGCGAGCCAGGGGAGCTACGACTCGAGCTTCCGAAATGGCGAGGTGGTAGCCCAGGGAACCTCCGTGACGGACGAGAAAGGCGAGGCGCGGATATCCTTCCCGACCCAGGCGGAGGGCGCGCAATGGAAAGACCAGGATATCAGCTATACCGTCGAGGCCGACGTGAAAGACTCCAGCCGCCGCACAATCACCGGCTCCGGCTCCGTCAAAGCCACGCGCCACGACGTCGCAGTCTTCCTCAACTATCCTCATGGCTACGCGCACTCCGGCGACCATGTGCCCGTCGAAATAGTCAGCCTGAACGCCTCGGACGTTCCTGTCACCGTCTCCGGCGTCGCCAAAGTGTACCGCCAACCGGCCGACCCGAAGGCGAAAGAGAGTCTTATCTACGATCGGCCGCTTTCGACTGACAGCCACGGCCGCGCGATCCTCGACTGGACGGCGACGAGAGCCGGCTACTACCGGATCGCCTTTGTAACGCGCGACACGGCTGGCCTCGAAGTCTCAGGTTCTACTAACGTCTGGGTAGCGGGAGCCGAACTGGCTCGCGGCGAGTTCCTCAGCCAGGGAATCACCATTGCGGTCGAGCAGCCCTACTATCAAGACGGCCAAACGGCAAAGCTCCTGATCGCCACGGAAGCGCCGGACTGCACGATCCTGCTCACTCGTGAGGCCAACAACCAGATCCTGGAGAAGCGTCTTATCCGCATCAACGGGCGGAGCGCCGAAGTCTCTATTTCGCTCCAGCATCGCGATGTCCCCAACGTCTTCCTCTCCGCCGTCATGGTTCGAAACGGCCAACTGTACGAGGCGAAACAAGAGCTGTTCGTTCCGCCGGTAAGCCATCTCGCCAAATTGTCCGTCCGCGCCGACAAGGAGAAGTACCAGCCCGGCGAAAAGGCGAAGCTGAGCCTGCTCGCCACCGACTGGCAGGGCCGCCCGCTACGTGCGGAACTGGCGGTCTCCATCTCCGACGCCGCCCTGGCCTACATCCAGAAGGACTACGCGCCCGACATCCGCGTCTTCTACTACGGTGACCGCCGTTCGCACAGCATCAACTCCTCCGGATCGACAGGCATGCAGTTCCAGGGGTTTGAAGAGGACACCCAGCGAACGCCCAACTATCCGGCGCATCAATGGACGCTGCCGGATGGCCTGGGATTGCTTCAAGCGGGGACCGATCGCAGCAGGCTCTACGTCTTCGATGAAGTCGAACCGATCCGGCTGGCTAGTACGGCCGTCGAAGGAATGTATATTAGTACGTACCATCACGCGAGATTAGTAATGAAGAATCGAAGTGTTGAGATGGTCCAAGATGCGAGCCTTTTGGTGTCGCGTGGTGGTAAAGCCGATGTAAATGGCGATTTGGTAGAGACTGACCCAACGGTTGGCGGGATACGATACCGGACTCGCATAAGCGCAACACCCTCGATGCTAACAACAGTGACCCCGGACGCGTTCCGAATGGATTGGAAGCTACCGCGGTTGCCGCCGACAATCCGCCGCCAATTCCTGGACACCGCATTCTGGACTCCTGCCGTAATCACCGACAGCGAGGGCAAAGCCGACATCGAAGTCACCTGGCCGGACAACTTCACCCAGTGGCGCGCGTACGCCGTCGGAAACAGCGCGGCGGCCCAGGTCGGCACTGCGGAGACGTCCGTAACGACTCGCAAAGACCTGCTCGTCCGCCTCGAAACGCCCAGGTACTTCGTAGAGCGCGACACCATGCTGATCAGCGCCATCGTCCAGAACGGCACAGCTATGGACCAGAATGTACTCGTAAAGCTCGACCTGGATAGCGACAACCTCCAAATCATCGCCGAGCCGTCCGCCGATCCGGCATCCAAACGGGTGTCACCCGGCAATAGCCCGGAACCGGAAGGGATCTCCGACCCAGACTCTAAACGCCCGCAGGACCCCCGAAATCCAAGATCCGAAATCTCTCTCGTTGTCCCAAAGGATGGCGAAAAGCGGCTGGACTGGCGAGTCCGCGTCCTGCGTCCCGGTGCGGTTCTTATCCGAGCGAGCGCGCAGGCGTCACCAGCGAATGGAGTGGCCGTCGGGGACGCCACCGAGCTTTCTGTTCCAATTCTCATCCACGGCGTCGAGCGTGCCCTGGCGACGAGCGGCGTGCTGCATGGAGGCGATGGCAAGGTCAGCATTCCGGTTACTCTGCCGGAGGCGCGCAAACCCGGCACATCCGAACTGGTCGTGCAAGTCAACCCCTCCCTCGCGGCCGTCATGCTCGACGCGCTGCCCTATTTGAACGACTATCCTTATGGCTGTATCGAGCAGACGATGAGCCGCTTTCTGCCCAGCATCCTGACCGCGCGCGTACTGAAGGAGCAGGGTTACAACCTGGAGGACCTGCGCAAGCGAGCGGCCGCGCGACGCAGCCAGGCAAAGGAGGGCCGGGGAGCGCTCCAGGTCGAGGACAGCCCCTACACCTATCCCGCGGGCAAGCCGGGAACCGAGCCAAACGCCATCAATCGGACGGATAATCCCGTCTTCGACAGCAAAACGCTCGCCAAAATGATCGCCGCCGGCATGACACGAATTCGGGACTATCAGCATTCGGACGGCGGCTGGGGATGGTGGAAGGACGACCCGTCGGACACCTGGATGACAGCCTACGTCGTATACGGTCTCATCCAGGCCAGGGAGGCGGCGTCCCTATACGATGCCGGAAAACTGAAGCACGCCGCGCAGTTCCTGCTGAAGCGCTTCCGCGAGGACGACGATCTGCACCGGATGGCCTTCGTTGCACGCGTGCTGGCTCTGGAGCCCGCATATCGCCCTGCAATCCTGCCGATAGTCTCGGGCCGCATCTTTAACGGACGCGAGCGACTCAGCGCCTACTCCAAAGCGCTCCTCTGCCTGGCCCTCAGCGCGCTCGGCGAGAAATCGAAGGCGGCCATTCTGATCGGCAACCTGGAAAACACCGCCCAGATCGACGATCGGGAGGGGACCGTTCACTGGGGCGAGACCGGCAGTCAATGGTGGCGCTGGTATAACAACGCGGTCGAGGCGAACGCCGCCATCCTCCAGGCATACCTGGCCGTCCAGCCCACCTCCCGCATGGCGCCGATGCTCGTCAAATGGCTGGTGAACCACCGGCAGGGCGATAACTGGTCCTCCACCCGCGAAACCGCCCTTACCGTCTACGCGCTCTCGGACTACATCCGGGTCAACAAGGAGCTGGCTCCCGCCTACACGCTGACGCTGGACCTTGGGGGCCGCGTAAGCCGCACCTACAAGGTGAGCCGCGCAAACGCGCTCCTCTTCGACAACCGCTTCGTGGTCCCGGATTCCCTCATGCAAACCGGCGCTCAGCCCCTCACGATCTCAAAGCAGGGAACCGGAGCCTGTTATTACACCGTCTACACGCGCTTCTTCTCCCAGGAGGAGAAGATTCCCGCCTCCGGCAACGGCATCTACGTCACCCGCCGCTATTTCCGCCTCCTGCCCGGCACCGCTTCCGGCACGCCCGAACCGGCTGCCATCGACATCAACCGGACCAATCCCTTCCTCGCCGGACAATACGAACTCCTCGCCGAACTCGGCACGGACGCCGAGAGCGACGACTCCGACGCCGGCCCGCGCTACGAGCGCGCCGCCCTGAAAGACGGCGACACCGTCACCAGCGGCGACCAGATCGAGGTCGAGCTCTCGCTCGAAGCCAAAAACGACTACGAATACCTCGCCTTCGAGGACCTGAAACCCGCGGGCTTCGAGCCGGTCGAGCTTCGCAGCGGCGCAAAAGAGGGGCAGGGCGTCTGCTCCAACTTCGAGCTTCGCGACCAAAAGGTGGTCTTCTTCCTCTCCAACCTCACGCAGGGCAGGCGTGCCCTGAGCTATCGCCTCCGCGCCGAAGCGCCCGGCGCCTTCCACGCCCTTCCCACCAACGGCTACGCCATGTACGCCCCCGCCCTCCGCACGCTCTCCGCAGAGTCCACGATTTCAGTAAAGGATGAGTGAGGATTACAAAAGGGAGGTGGAACGATTGAGCAATAACCGGATAACTCGATCTCCGAGTGAAACTTGCTCCAATTCGCCTTCTGTGTTAACATAGAGCATCATCGCTCGTTCAATGGAAGTGGATCGCGTTGGAACCGGTTGTCATACTTGAAGGCACAGGAGAAGAGCTGCTCGCACAGGCCGATAAATGGAAGTCCCGCTCCCACCTCAGACTTGTGGAAATAGTCGAAGCGGACTATCGTTTTCGGCTGCCCGCCGATGTCGTATGGGAGGGGATCCTGCCCCTCGTCCCGCTGCGGGGCCGAACCGAACCGATTACATCCGAGATGGTGAAAAACTGGCTCGAAGAGGATGATCGCCCGCTCGCTCAAGACTCTGTACTTTAGAGGATATCTCCGGCGCTCCTCAGCGCGTTCACAATGCGCTGCGTTCTCTCTCTCGCGCGCCGTAGGCTCCACCACAATATGCCGAACATCAGCGCAAATGTGAGTTGGAATATGCCTGAAGTGACATCGTCCGCAGCGCGAATAAAGCTGCCGGAGTAGGATTTACCGGCGTCTGTACCGGCGAACATTTGGGTGAGAAACGCGGAGCTTGTAAGACCCGTCATGCCTATCCACAGCGTCGCCATATAGAATTTGAGGATCGCGCATGCCAGCGAAAACGGAATTGCGCAGAACAGAGTTGTCAGTCCGACAGCTCCGTTCTTGCTAAGTACGCTTTTGAAATACTTGTGGTCGCACTCTGTCAGCACTTTTTCGCTCCCTCGCTTCCCGTTCAATATCGAAACAATCCGCCAATAATTGTTGCTTACTACCAACACATTGCGGTAGGTCTATCGGATAGTCCTTCTAAATAACATATTTCCCAGGTCATTCCGTCATCCCATGCAAACATCCCCGGGAGCTGTGCTCCCGGGGATGTTTGCATGGTTCACCGCACACGTTGGACCTATTCCGTAATCGCTACGTTGTACGATTCCGGCGCCTTCAATTGCGTGTCCTCGCTGCGTGTCGCTGTCAGGACAAGCGAGTTAATTCCCGCAATCCCGCTGGCAGAGGGCGGTACGGATACCGTGAATTGGCGTGGCTGGTCCGACGTCTCCAGCATGGCTTCGTTCGTTCGCGTTGGCTTTACCGCGTTCTGGGCGTCGTCGATCTGGGGGAAGTCTCTATCCACCCATTCCATTGCATCCAGTGACGTTCCACGCTTTAGCTGAGCGTGCAGTCGGAAGTGCATCTTAGGCGCCTCCGTTGCGACGCTGGGGATTTTCGGGATCGTGACCGTGATCGTGCCGTCACCCTGCGTCCCCGGAGTCCACTTGGCGGTCGCGGAGACTACTGGAACGGGCTTAGGATGCGTCTTCGTCAGTAACCAGAGCGGTGGAAAGACTGCAAGCGTTGCCAGCGAGACCGCGAGCAGAAACGATAGAACGATATGTAGCGGGATTCCCTTTCCAGCACGCGTCACGAGCTCGGCACGCTTATCGACGACTTCGAAAGCGTTAGAAAGGTTATTCGAGGACATTACGACAAGGAACGCCCCGATCGGATACAGGTGGGGAATCTCGTCCCAGCCGAAATTTACCAGCATCAGCTTGGAGAAGAGATAGACCATCATAAAGCACCATACTCGGCTGAACATGCCGATCATTACAAGGAATCCCGTCATGACCTCCGCCATGCCGAATGCCATGATCCAGCACTCGCGCGTTAAGTGCGGAGAGGTTCCTGCGTAGAACATCAGCACCATCGGATCCTTAAGCACTTCCGGGTAGTTGTCCGCCACTCCGACCGTCAAGTAGTAGTTGTACAGCTTCATCCAGCCCAGCAGGAAGAAGCCAAGACCCAGAATGAACTGGACCCACTTCATCTGAGGCTTCGAAACCATCATAATGACGCGCTTCCACGAGTCCCACGGCGAGCTCACGTAGATCACGGCGACGGTAAGTACCGGCAGTACGTCGACGGCGATCTTCCAATCAAACGCGATCAGCAGATAGATAAAGGTTCCAAAGATCGTCGCTCCGCCAAAGGGCAGGAACGACTGCGTCAATATCCCGATCGCCATTACCACCTGGGCGAACTGGAAGAAGAAGACTGTCGACGGCTCCAGCGGGTAACTGGGCATAACCAGCGACTTATTCGCCGCTGCAAACATCAAAACGAGTGCGGGGCAGCGCATAAAGAAGATTACGCACCAGGAATGGAGCGTCTTGAACCATGGAGCGTCCACCGGTTTGTCAAAGGCGAAGTCGGTTCCGAACCTCAAAATCCCTTTAATCGGCTCTGGAAAAGACTTCGCGATCACGTTATGAATAAAGTGGTCCAGCGGCTCGCGAATGAACCAGACGAACATCATCATGCCCATCATGACCGCGACGCGCGCCGCGATGCTCAGCATATTGCCGCCGAGGAAGTCGAAGAAGGGCTCGTATATCTTCATCTTCGGCGTGTGGGAGATGAACCGCTCATGGGCTAGCGCGGCCGTAGGAATCCCGATCAGCAGCCCCGCGATAAGCCAGTAACGGAGGCGCGCCATGGCCCGCGCGTGAGACAACAGTGTTTGCATTATGCTCCTGATTCGCTCCATCAAAGCACTTCGATCCTGATCTGGCTGGGGGAGAAACCCGCGCGCTCCATCGCTTCCCGAAACTTCGAAACATCCGCCCTTTGGTAGTACTCCGCGCTAATGCGCTGGTGAGAGCGATCCACTTCGAAGCTCGGCAT
>JAYTEU010000242.1:0-2854 GCA_043734985.1 Chthonomonadaceae bacterium | reverse complement strand
CGGCCTACCGCGTTGATCGCGAAGGAGGAGAACAGGAACGGCGCCGCGCCGCCGATCAACAGGCCGACGAAGACTTCCGGCACGTCCAGGGGAATACCGAAGATCTTGCCCTGGCCAAGCTGGTCGGCTAGCGCGTGGACATCCGCCGGCGGAAGCAAGTGCGCCCCCGTCATAAAGGATCGAAACAGCGCCACGGCCGCTATGACGGCGGTTGCGATGGCAAATCCCTTGGTGAGCGCCTTGGTGGTGTTACCGACGGCGTCCAGACGTCCGACGATCCTGTCGCCGGAGAGACCGCCGGCAGCGGCGCCGGTATTGTTCTCGCGATCCTCTTCCAGCACTCCGGACATCTCGAAGATGCCGTTGGCGTTATCGGTGATCGGACCGAACGTGTCCATCGCCAGGATGTAACCTGTTGTAGACAGCAGGCCGAGGCCCGAAAGCGCGATGCCATATGCGGCGAGAAGCGGATTGCCGGGGAAGATCGCCAGGGCAAACAACAGCGTGATCGCGATGGCGACGGCGGACCACACGGAGCTTTCCAGGCCATACGAGAAGCCCGAAATGATCATCGTCGCCGGGCCTGTCCTCGAATTGTAGGCGATCTCGGTAACCGGCTTATGCTCCGTGGAGGTGAAGTACTCCGTCAGCCAGCCGATCACCATTGCAAGCACGATCCCCGAGAAGGTGCAGAGGAAGAATCGCCACCACTCGTACGTAACGTCGCCCTTTGAGCTGGGTATCAGTACGCCGTTCTTGAAGTAGAGGTAAGAGCCGATGCCGAACAGGATTGTTGCGCAGAGCGCGGAGACGCGGAAGCCGGTGTTGATAGGCTGCATCGGGTCGAGGTCGGCGCGGTCTTCGCCCTTGACTGCAAACACACCGATGATCGAGGCCAGAACGCCGACCGCGCGTACGATCAGCGGATACATCACAAGCTGGAGAGCGCTGACGCGCAGAAGATCGCTTGAGGCCCAGGTGGTCTCCGGAATAATGGAGGCTCCCAGAATGATTGCCGCGACAAGCGTTACTTCGTAGCTCTCGAAGACGTCGGCCGCCATGCCGGCGCAGTCTCCGACGTTGTCACCCACATTGTCAGCAATTGTTGCCGGGTTGCGCGGATCGTCTTCCGGGATGCCCGCCTCGACTTTACCCACCAGGTCCGCGCCGACATCGGCTGCTTTGGTAAAGATGCCGCCGCCTACGCGCATGAAAAGGGCGGCCAGCGAGCCGCCAAATCCAAAGCCGATGAGGATCAGCATCGCCTTCTCCCTGTAGAGGAGAAAGACGGCGCAGGCTCCGATGAGGCCAAGGCCGACCGTCATCATTCCGGAAACGGCGCCCGCCTGGAACGCGGTCTCCAGGGCGCCCTTGAAGGTTCGCCGTGCTTGGTCGGCCGTTCGCTGATTGGCGATCGTGGCCATACCCATGCCGATGTAACCGGCAAGGTACGAAGCGCCCACTCCTGCGACGAAGAATATCGCGACCCCGAACGCTTCGCGAAGTCCATAGCCGAGATTGGCCTGTTTGTAGTAGAGGAAGAAAAGACCTACGGCCACAACCACGACAAGTACAGACATCGCCCGGACTTGCTGCGCGAGATAGGCGTTGGCGCCGTCACGAATAGCTTTGCCAACCTCCTCCATCTTTGCGGTGCCGGCGCTCTTCGAAGCAACCGATCGGTACCAGTAAATGCCCATAAGTACCGATACGATCCCGGATGCAAGTACGATCCAGATAAGGAGCATATCACTTTGCCGGAACGTGGGCAGCGCCACGGCCTCACCGCCGCCGCCTTCCGCGCGCGCTAAACACGAGGGTACTAGAAACCCCAGTACTGCCAGCAGGGATATCCAGAGTTTTCCCAGCTTGTCCCCATTGGGCCAATTCGGCCCGCTAAGGCGACATCTCATCGTATGCTCTCCTCCACTGAAATATGCGATTCCAGCAGTGTTTTGCCGAACGAAGGGGCAAATACTGCTAGCGTTGGCAAAATTATAAGCGATTGCTGGAAGGAAGTCAATAGAAAATCCTGCCAATCGCGACCTTCTTAGCGCATCAAATCGACTATTGACGATAATATCGCAACTTTTTTCACAAATTCACTCCTCGTATATACTCCGCAGCAAGCGCATACTCGTCAGGCGTCGATAGATGCTCGA
The DNA here is from genome assembly GCA_043734985.1 of Chthonomonadaceae bacterium. Classification (GTDB taxonomy): domain Bacteria; phylum Armatimonadota; class Chthonomonadetes; order Chthonomonadales; family Chthonomonadaceae; genus DATGJU01. The sequence goes on along the minus strand of JAYTEU010000242.1, from coordinate 692 downwards.
GCATTAGTGGTATGTCAGGGTCGAGGCGGTTCAGTTCGGCCAGGAAAACGCGGTAATCGAGCCCTCCAAGGCCCGGTCGAACTTCGTCGAGGTGAACCGTCAGGCGGCCCGAGAGCGCGATGTCCTTCGCGTGGCAGGTCTTTATGTAGGGTCCCAGCTTTGCGAAGCATTCGCGTAGGAATATGGCATTCCTATAAAATCGCTCCGGGCTGGAAATCATATTCACGGGGTCGAGATGAACGGCGAAGCGTGGCCGGTCGATCGCGTTCAATATGCGCAAGTAGCTGTCCGGCGAGTAGGGGAAACTCCAGGGCATCGTCTCCAGCGCGTAATAGGTGCGCGTCGGCCGGACCGAGTCGATAATGTCGCGTACGGTTTCTACGATCAAGTCAAACGTGTCCTCCGTGAAGTTGTCGGGATGTGGGCCGTCCCACTGGTCGCCGCGCGATCCGGCGATGTTGACGCAGCAGCGCGCCCCGATCCGATCCGCCAGTGCGAGCTGCTCCTTGCACTTGTTGAGCGCCGCACCGCGCACGCCGGCATCCGGGCTTATTGGGTTGCTCCACGCGCCCGCCTCGGCAATGACGATGTCGGCACGCTTCGCGGCAGCGACATAGGCCTGCGCCGTGGCATCGTCGGTATCCGCGGAGACGGGGCAATAAGCCGCGCGATAACCACTCCGAAGCACAGCC
>JAYTEU010000241.1:0-3091 GCA_043734985.1 Chthonomonadaceae bacterium | reverse complement strand
CAGGTCGTGCATTAGAATGGCGGCGCTCACCTCCGTCGCCGCAAACCGCCTGTCTGCCGAGACAGCCACGGTCTGGTCCGAACCGGCCAGTTTCGGCCCTAACTGCCTGCCTGTCGCCCTGTCCCAGACCATTGCGCCGCTCCCGGTTCCTCCGATCAATAGGCGGCCGCCGGGCAGGAAGAGGCAAGATCGCACACTTTCCGCCCCGGTCTCGATGGACTGCATCTCGGTCCCGGCGGCGGCATCCCAGAAGCGCAGACGCCCGCCCGTCCAGCCCATCGTCACGACTGTCGTGTTGTCCGGCGAAAAGGAGAGGCCTGAGACGGGGTCACCACCGAATTTTGCCAAAGGGTTCCAGGTTTCGGTGTCGTAAAGCGCAGCGCCGAACTCTCCGCCCGCCGCGAATCGCCTGCCGTCCGGCGAATAGGCAAACGTGCAGTTCTGGACTCTTGCGCTGCCGACGACGATCTGCTTGATGGGCGGCGGAGAGAGAGGCCGGTCCGCGCCCGTTATCGGCTTTCGGTGCGTCACCAGCGCGTCCATGGTCAGGCGGACATCGGTCTCTCCGGCCCAGGCCTTCCATTGGAACTCGGCCGAGATCCTGCGGATGCGATTTTGTGGATCGATGTACCAGCGCAGGTCGGCTGCGTCCCACTCTGTAACCGGCGTGGCCCCTGTTATTCGGAGTTCGGCGTTGATCCCTCCCTGCGGCAGCGCGTTCGCGAACTCGACGACGCTGCAGGATACGCCCTCGATCTCGACAGAAGGGAGCAGTCGGGGTTTCACCGGGCGCAGTTTCTTCTCATCCGGCAATGGATCGAAATACCGCCGCAGGACCAGGAAGAGCCCGGTCGGGAAGACGATGTCCTCCTGGTCTGCGAGCGTCTCGTACCGTTCGAACCAGCCCGGCGCCGGGCGCGTGGAGCGGCCCGCGATCTTCCAGACGACGCCGGGCTGCTTGTTCCAGGCACAGTCGATCCGATAGTCCGCAAGGGCAGGCCGCTTCTGCTGAACCTGCTGAATGACCTGCCTTACCATCGCGTCCGCACGGTCGTCGGCACGGGCGGAAACGGCAACGGTCCCGAGCGCCAAAATGGCTGCCGTTGCATGGAGCGCAACCGATTGCAAAAGAATAGTCGGCCAACTGCGCATGGCTACTCCGCCTTCCTCTCGACCACAACCAGGCGTCCCGGGCCGTCCTGAAATACGAGCCGCTTTCCGTCCGGCGTCACCTGCGAATCTACGAACCAGGACGGCCTCGACAACGGCAGCGAGAAGGTAGAGCGCATATTGCCCGTTGCGATATCCCAGATAGTCAGGCCTGCCGTCCATTTGCGATCGTCGCTGCGTTCGTCGCGGTCGAGGGAGATCAGGCTCGCGCTGTCCGAACTGAATACCAGGCGGCTCACCGGTCCAACGCCTGGAAAGGTTCGTTGCGGTCGCTCCGTCGAGCCGTCGAAGAGCCGGATCTCAGGCGATTCCGAACCTGCGGCGATCCATTTGCCGTCGGGCGAGAAGGCGAGCCTGAGCGCGCCGGTCTCCACATGCATGTCCAGGCGGCGGAGGATCTCCCATTTTTCCGTGTCCCATAGCTGGATATTCGAGCCGCGACCAAAGGTTGCAAGCCGTTTTCCATCCGGAGAGAACGCGACCGTGAGCGCGGGGTGGTCGATTTCGTGCTCCAGCCTGCCGGTTCGGACATTCCAGATTCGGACGATCCCATCTTCGCCTCCTGCCGCGACATGAAAGCCGTCCGTTGAAATCGATGGGCGGAGGAGGGGCGCGCGCGCCTCGTCCAGCGATCGGGCGAGAGTTCCGTGCAGGGTTTCGTACATGCGGATTCTCGCGCCCGAGGTAGTAATCAGCATTCGGCTGTCAGGCGAAAATGTGACGCCATGCCTCTCGTGATCGAGCTGAAGCCGGAAATGGGGCTTACCTGTCGCCGCTTCAACTACATCCACGGTGCCGGGGCCGGTGAGCCGGGCAATCAATGAGCCGTCCGGTGAGATCTCAAGATTGGAGCGCCCGCTGACCACACCTTGGCCCAGATTGTCCGGTTCAGGAATAGTGTGTTGGATGCCGGGAATCTCGGACCGGGGAGCAACGATTCGGGGCCTTCTAAGCTCGGTTACTACCGTTTCGGCTTTGATGACGCCTTGAAAAGCGGTCGACAAGGGAATGGAATTGCCGCTCGCATCCGTGGCGGGCTCCAGCTTTACGAGCGTCACCCGACGGAGAAATCGGTGAGCGTCCAAGAACCACTTCAAACGCGCTCGAGCCAATGTCGGCGTCTTTTCAGGGTTAGAAGTAAAACTGTGACCAGGGATCTTCGCCCTTGCACGTTCAAAAATCGTGGCGATAACATCTTGGGTGACTTCTACCGTTTCGTAGGTTATCCCGCTTACGGTTTCCTGTCCGGCGTACCGGCTGGACAGTACGGGCGGGACAGGATCTACGAGTTGGCCGCTGAAGGGTGGAAAGGGGCGGAGGATCGTAATAATCGAGTTGAGATCGCCCGGCGCGCCGGCGCCGGTAAACTCTCCTCGCCCTCCGACGCTGTGACTTCCGCTAGATAGGCAGGTACCGGAGATCTCATATGGAACACCATCTTTGGTGATTACAATGGAAAAAGAGATGTAAAACGGGATCAATGCGGTGAAACGTTCGGCGGCCTCGCGTACCAGCGCCTCCCCCTTCTCGTCGCCGCGAGCGAGCGGGGAGAGACACAGGGCTGCAGCGATAAACAGTGCCGCCGATGCGCGCGAAGTCCGTGCCATGGTGGATCGCCTTTCACCGCACCGTCGGAAAAGAGGACAATGCTGGAACCGGCCACAAACGCATACCCTATACCGGATCGCCTTTCACCGTACAATCGGGAATTGCGGACCGGTCATCCGTTATTCGCTGGCGTACGCGTTCTGCTCGATCTTGCGCTTTACGCGCTGGAGGGCGTTGTCGATGGTCTTTGGGACGCAGCTCATCTCAGTGGACATTTCGCGGTAGCTCTTGCCCTCCAGGTAGCCGTCCAGAACAAGCTCTTCCAGCGCGGAGAGCATTCTTCGCGCGGCCTCCACCTGCTCCGCCGCGCCCG
>JAYTEU010000240.1:0-2426 GCA_043734985.1 Chthonomonadaceae bacterium | reverse complement strand
TTTCCGGCAAGATACCCGGCGACCTGAAGGCCAAGATCGAGGCGGCGCGCGCCAAGATCGTAGATGGGACGCTGGCTGTAAAATAATGCGAGTCGAGATGACGGGCATCACCGTGCGCTTCGGCGCCGCGACCGCCCTCAACTGCGTGGATTTCGAGATTGTGCCTGGGGAGATTCACGCCATCTTGGGCGAAAACGGCGCAGGCAAATCGACGCTGATGAACGTGCTCTCAGGCTCGCTCAAGGCCGATCGCGGCGAGATCAGGTTCGACGGGAAGGCAGCGCGGATCGAGACGCCACGCGCGGCGCGGCGTCTCGGCATCGCCATGGTCCACCAACACTTCACGCTGGCGCCCGCATTTACCGTGGCTGAGAACCTGGCGCTCGACGCCCGCGGCGCCAAATCGGGCGGCGTGAGCCGATGGCGGGGTCTTGGCTGGTCGGCGCTCGACGATGCAGCCCACGCCCTCGAGCTGGCCAGGTCTCTTAGCTGGCCGCTTCCGCCGGATACGCGCGTATCCGATCTGGCTGTTGGAACACAGCAGCGCGTTGAGATCGTGAAGGCGCTGGCGACGGGCGCGCAGATCCTGATCTTCGACGAGCCGACAGCAGTTCTGGCCGGAAGCGAAGTCCAGGAGCTATCCACGGTGCTTCGCCGGCTACGCGAGGAGGGCCGCGCAATAGTGCTGATCGCGCACAAGCTTGCGGAGATCCTCGACCTGGCGGACCGCGTGACAGTCTTACGGCTGGGCAATAAGGTGGTCACCGCCTCGCGGAGTGAGATCGATGCTCCCAAGCTTGCGGGATGGATGATGGGCGTTCCGGTTGCCGGGTCGATAAACGACCCGGCACATCCAGAGGGTACTCGGCCTTCGGCCGAACGTCCTGCGGACGTAAATGCGAAAGCTGATGCAGCTTTACTGCGAGCAGCGATAAGGGGTTCAAGCGGACCAGAAACACCTTACCTAGACGACCCAGAGACGCCTGCTGCGTTTAATGCAACGGATTGCGTAGTACTTGGGGATCGAGGCGAGCAGTCGATTCGGGGCGTCTCGTTTGCGGTGCGGCCCGGGGAGATTTTCGGGATTGGCGGCGTGGACGGGAACGGACAGGCGGAGATCGCCGAAGCGCTGGTGGGACTTCGGCCGCTGCATTCCGGCGCGCTGAAGTGGCGCGGCGAGGCGTTCCGGCCGGGAGCGCTGCCATCGGCCGGCTACATTCCGCAGGATCGCAGGCGCTCCGGGCTGGCGGTTACGATGACTGTCGAAGAGAACCTGCTCCTTGATGCGGTCAGCGAACCGGAGTTTCGGAGCGGCCCCTTCCTGCGCAGCCGAGCGCTGAAAGCCATGGCCTCGGATTTGATGGAGCGTTTCGACATTCGCGCGTCCAGCGGGCAGGCGCCCGTATCGTCGCTTTCCGGGGGCAACCAGCAGAAGATAGTCGTTGCGCGGGCACTCCGGTCGAAGCCGGAGTGGATCGTGGCCGTCAATCCCACGCGCGGCCTCGACATCGGCGCGACTCGATTTGTGTGGGAGCAGCTTCGGGGGGCACGCAGGCGCGGCGCGGCGATCGTATTGATATCGACCGACTTGGATGAACTGGCGGCGCTATCGGACCGTGCGGCTATTCTTTCCGCAGGTTCCCTTACGCCCGCACTCCTGGACAGATCGCGCGCCGAAGAGATGGGCCTCCTTCTTGGCGGGCTTGGCGCGAGTGCGATAGCGCCGTCCACAACTTCGAGCAGTCGCCTCGTTTCAGGCGGCTTCTCGTGACGGATTCCGGCGCGCAGCTTGCCTGGGGTCGCCTACTGACGGCAGTGGGTCGCGGCGCGGTCTTCCTTACGGGCATCGTTGGGATCATGACGCTCACGATATGGGCGCTCAATATTCCACCGGGTCCCGCGCTCCTCGCGATCTGGTCCGGCGCGATCGGAAACAGCGAAACGGGGACGCTTGCTCCGCTTTCCGCGACGCTTACCAAAACGGCGCCGCTACTGCTGACCGGCCTTGGAGTGGTAGTCGCCTGGCGCGCCGGAATGTTCAGCATCGGAGCGGAAGGACAACTTCTAATGGGCGCGCTTACGGCGACGGCCCTCTGGTCCGTGGCAGGCAGGCTTCCTCCCGCGCTACTAGTCCTAATGATGATGGCATTTGCTGCTGCGGCCGGGGCGGCATGGAGCGGAATCGCCGGCTGGCTGCGCGTTCGGCGGAACGTGCCCGAAGTGATCAGCACGATCATGCTCAACTACATCGCCCTCAATATTATCGGTGCGCTGGTCACCGCGCCCGGTCTGCTCCATGGCAAAACACAGGCCGGTCCTCATACTGATCCATTGCCGGAAGCCATCACACTTCCCAATATGCTGCCGGCGGTGCATAACGGCGTTCAGGTCCACCTCCATCTTGGAATTGCGGTCGCCCTGGCAAC
>JAYTEU010000239.1:0-14398 GCA_043734985.1 Chthonomonadaceae bacterium | reverse complement strand
ACGGATGTCCGCCCGTCAGGATCACGGCGTGTCCCGGCCCGGTGAACGTGGGGTAGTGGTTGTAGCGCGCGTCCGTGAAATAGGAGCCCGCCGTCATCAGATAGCGAAACCCGCCCACCTTCCCAATGCTCTGCCTCGCCGGGAGGAACAGGTCGGTCAGCCGCCGCAGGTAGTCTGCGCGAAACTGGTCGATGGAAACCACAACGGTAAGGCGCGGCCTCTTGAAGCCGCGCACATTGCCCGCAAACTCGCCGTTTCCGTCATACCCGCACTCCTGCGCCAGTGCTTCCCGCCCCACAATGAGCAGCCAGACAGCGATAAGTAACAATCCCACGATCCTACGCAAAGTCACCTTGCCCCCAATCTCTTGCCGTTCGAAGCGTTGTCGCCGCCACCCAAATTTCGCACTCTCCTATTTTAGTCTAAAATCGCCGCTCGCCGCGCGCAACCTAGGTTACAGTAGCCACTGCCAATACGCTGTTGCCGCGAGCGAGCATGGTAAATTAGCTTCGAAGCGAGGTCTACGGAAATTGAGAACAAAGACACCATGGCTTAGACAATGCCCCGGCTGACTCGCAGGGCGATTGCGAGGGGCGAAAAAATTGGAGAAGAACGTGATATTGAGATCGGAGTGCAGCGCGAGATAGAGATCGGCGCGCAACAAGGAGCCGCGAATGAGACCCTGCAGCTTCTGCTGCGCTTGGGCCGCAAACGCCTTGGCGCGCCAACGGAAGCTACCCAGGCGCTCGTTGCCGCCATTCAGAATAGAGATTGGCTGGAGCTGCTTTGCGAGCGTATTCTCGATGTAGAGACCTGGGAAGACCTGCTAGCGGAAGCATAGAAAATTGCCGAGTAGCGTGTCTAGCCGGGTACAATCAAGGAGCCAATCTCCACAAGGAATCGAACCTCTCCGATGAAGATCACACTCTCCCGGTTTTCCGTCACCAAGCGCCATGCGCTGACTATCAGCCGCGGCACCAGCGCCGGGTCGGAGAACCTCCTGGTGGGCGTCGAGCACGAGGGCGTTATCGGCATCGGCGAGATGGCTCCCACGTCCGGCGGCGCGGTCGCGGAGACTGCCGACACCGCGCATGCTGACGTGCTTCGCTGGCGCGACCTGCTCGCGGACGTCGCGCCGTGGGAGATGCAGAAGATCGATAATTGTTTGCTCTACTCCGGCGGGCACGCGGCCCACGCCGCCCTGGATATCGCCCTGCACGACTGGCTAGGCAGGAAAGCCGGTATGCCGCTCTGGCGCCTTTTCGGGCTGGACCTCGCCCGCATCCCTCCGACTTCGCTTACCATCGGCATTAACCCGCCGGAAGCGCTGCGCGAGGTCGTTCCGGAGATCCTGGCGAGAACGGGCGCGCGCGCGCTCAAGGTGAAGCTGGGAAATCCGGCCGGAGTGGAGGCGGACCAGGCGAGCTTCGCCGCCGTTCAGGAGGCCACTGCAAAGTTCGAAGCCGGGCGGGACGACGGTGCGATCCCAATTCTGTGGCGCGTGGATGCGAACGGTGGCTGGACGCCTGAGAATGCGCGCGCAATGATCGCCTGGCTGGCGGCACGCGGCGTGGAGTTCGTGGAGCAGCCGCTGCCTCGCGGCCGTGAGAAAGACCTTCCCGCCATCCATAAGGACTCGCCGCTTCCGATCTACGCCGACGAGAGTATCTACCTGGCTTCGGATATCCCGCCGCTCGCCGGATGCATCGATGGCGTCAACCTGAAGCTGATGAAATGCGGCGGCCTGCGCGAAGCCTTGAGGATCATACACACAGCGCGGGCGCACGGGCTGAAGGTGATGATTGGCTGTATGTCCGAGACGTCGCTCGCAATCACCGCCGCCGCCCACCTCTCGCCGCTGGCAGACGCCCTCGACCTCGACAGCCACCTGAACCTCCGCGACGACCCGTTTACAGGCGCGGAATATATCGAAGGCCGCGTCGTCCCAACCAATCGCCCGGGCCTCGGAGTGCAATACATCGCCGGACGGTGAATGCGCTCACGCAAAGGCGCAAAGGCGCAGTGGGACGCAAAGAAGAGAAGAACGCCTCAGAGAGTGCAAAAAGTTCGAGATACGCCCCCTGACCCTCCACCCGCACGCGGGTACCCGCACCCAGAGCTAGCTATCGGGCGGGCCCGATCCTAAGCGCAATGAACTGTAGACGCACGACGGTGTGTTCATTACGAGGGTACCCGGGGGAACCCGGGGGCGTTATGCACAACAACTCCCCCAGAATTGGGGGCTGAGGGGCGCCTTTTGCACACATTCTCACGAAAATACACAAAGTCGTAAAGAAAAGAATGTCAATCGCAGACACTGCAATCCAAACGCCCGAAGGGCACCCGAAACCCAAAATCCAAAATTCTTCCCGCCTCGCCCTGATGATGCACGACAACCTGGCAAGCAACTACGGCAAGATGGGCCACGGGCTGCTGCGCTACAGCGAGGCGGAGATTATTGCCGTCGTCGACAGGTCGGCGGTCGGCAGGACGGTTCGGGAGGTCACCGGCATCGACCGGAACGTGCCGATCGTCGCAACCGTCGCCGAAGCCGCCGCGCTTGGGGCCGATACCCTGGTGCTCGGCGTGGCGACCGCGGGAGGAGTGCTACCCGGCGACTGGTGGGACGAAATGGAGATCGGGCTCGCCGCCGGGATGTCTCTGGTGAACGGGCTGCACGCGCCGCTTGCCGATCATCCGCGCCTCAAGCCCGCGCTGCGGAGCGGCCGGTTTATCTGGGACGTCCGCCGGGAGCCGCCCAACCTTGAGAACGGCACGGGTGCGGCACGAAACCTCGCGGCGAAGCGCGTACTCACGGTGGGCACGGATATGGCGATCGGCAAGATGACCGCCTCCATCGAGCTGGATCGCGCGGCGAGAAAGCGCGGGCTGCGGTCACGGTTCCTCGCTTCCGGGCAGATCGGCATCTGCATCGCCGGAGAGGGAGTGGCGCTCGATGCGGTGCGAGTCGATTTCGCGTCCGGCGCGATAGAGCAGCTCGTAATGCGCCACGGTGAGGACAACGATATCCTCTGGGTGGAGGGCCAGGGCTCTATCCTCCACCCCGCCTCCACCGCATGGCTCCCCCTCATGCGTGGCTCCTGCCCTACCCACCTGATTTTGTGCCATCGCGCCGGTCACGAGGGCATCGCACGGCAGCCCTGGGTCAAGTTCCCGCCGCTCCGCGAGGTTGCCGCCCTTTACGAGACTGTCGCCTCCTGCTCCGGCGCGCTTCCCTCCGCCAGAACCGTCGGCATCTCCCTAGTCACCGCCCACCTCGACGATGCAGCCGCGCGCCGCGCCATCGACCAGGCCGCCGCCGAGTCCGGTCTCCCCGTCACCGACGTGGTCCGCTACGGCGCCGCCCCCCTCCTCGACGCCGTGCTGGAAAACTGAGTTTCGGATAGAGGAACAGTTGAGAGCGATCCAGCCCAACGCATCAGCGCTGCCGCGTACCGATCCCTTAACAGCCGCCGCGAAGATAGCGGCTGCTGCTGCGAGCGTGATCGTTGAATTGAACGCGATCGAAGAGGATTTCAGCACGTCGGACAGACAGGCCCTCCTGATTCGCGTAATCGATGCGGTGAAGCCTACAGCAAGTGGAGCCATAGAATCGTTGCGCATCAAAACTGTACAATGTGTTAAAATGAACTGTTTGACGTCACCGAAATCTCATCTGCTCGGAGCAGTTCTCGCATGAAGTTTCCACTTACGCTTTCACCGTGCCAAATCGCCGAACACGGATTATCGAATCCTTTTCGCCGAACACCCGGCATCAGCGCCGCCGCCACGTTATCCATTGTTGGAGTTGCAATTACTCTGCTTGCCGGATTTCATGGCAGGCCGGGTCTCTGTCAGGCCAAGGCGCCGGGCGCGCAGCCACCACCGGCGGGCGCCTCCACGGCGGGTTTCTCTCCCGAAGTGGTGCGCAAGGCCAAGGAACAGTGGCAGTCCGCAGTCGATTTCCAAAAGGCGAAGAAATACTCGGAGTCTATTGCCGCATACAATGCCTTCCTGAAGAGCACGAAAGCGGCGGGAATGCCTGCAGGCACCGCGCTGGCGGCGCACCAGAATTTGGTTCTGATCTACCGCGCGCAGGGCAATGCAAAAGATCTGATCGAGTCGCTCAAGAACTGGTCCACGCTCGCGCCAGATAACGCGTCGCTGCATGCGGAGATTGCGACCCTCTACGCATCGCGTCGGTTCCTAAAGTTCGAGGAGGCGGGCAAGGAGGCACGTCTCGCCCTCGCCCTGAAGCCGACGAAAGAGCTTGCCGCATCCGCGCACTCGACCCTCGGTATCGTTGCGGTAGCGCGGAAGGACTATGCGTCCGCTGAGCAGGAGTTCGGAGCGTCGATAAAGCTCGTGCCGAACAACGCCCAGATGGAGTACAACTACGCCCTTGCGCTGGTCGAGCGAAAGAAGTTCGTTCCCGCCCTTGCTTCGATGCAGAGAGCCGCCGCGATCAATCCGAAAATGGCGGGCGCCTGGTACTACATCGGAATGCTGAACGAGTCGCAGGCGAAGTATCCGGAGGCGATTAAGGCGTTCAAGCAGGCCGTGCGGCTGGCGCCAAAGGACCCCACGATCCAGTTCGATCTCGCCCGCTCGCAGATCAGGGCCAATGACATCGAGGGAGCGATCACTTCGTACCTGGGCGTGCTGGATGTCGCGCCGACAAGCATTCCCGCAAGGATTGCGGCAGCACAGCTTTACATTAAGCAAAACAACTTTGCGGCCGCCCGAATCCACTTTGCAGTGGCCGCGAAGAATTCACCTAAGAATGCGCCCGTGCTCGCGGGCCTCGCGCAGTGCGAAGCTCAGCTATCGTACCAGCCTCAGGACACCGCTGGTCGGACCGCGTTGCTGCAGCGCGCCGAGGACCACTACCGCGCCGCTGCGGCGATCGACCCCACCTTCCTCGTGGGGGAGAACAGTCTTGCTCGGTTCTACGAAAAGACCGGAAGCTTTGCAAAGGCCCAGGATATCTACCGGAAGCGGATCGAAGCCGATCCGAAGAGTTTCGCCAACTACAACGGGCTCGCGGGGACGTACCTGATGCAGCGCAAGCCCGACGAGTCGATCGCAACATGGCGACGCTATCGCGCACTGTATCCCGCCGATCCTGCCGCCTATCTGCGCACCGCCGAAACGCTGGAGTCGCAGGCCAAGTGGATGGATGCGGTCTCCGAATGGAAGCTGCTTCTCGCGCAGAAAATCTCCACGGGCACGGAGGCGAGCGCTCTGGTCGCTATCGGCAGGGATCTGGCACGCGCCGGAAAAAACAAAGAGGCGATCGAACATCTGGAGGGCGTGCTGAAACTCGATACTTCCGGTATCGGCGCGCCGAAGGAGACCCGAGTCGGAGTTATCGCCACGGTGAAGGCGGAACGCATTGAGGCGATGCAGCAGATCGCACAGATTTCGGAAAGTAATGGAAACTTCGACGATGCGATCCGCTGGCAGCAGCAAGTAAAGGCGGAAGAGGCAGCGACTGCGGAAAGAACGCACAGTGCACCCAATTCCGCAACGTACTTCACGCTGGCCAGGCTGTTTCAGCGCGCGAAGAAGCCCGAACTTGCCATCAAGGAGCTGGACGCCGCCACGCAGACACCCCAACTTCAGAAGGAGAGCCTCGCGACCGCCTACGAGGAGCTTGCACAGGTCTACGAGTCGCAGACGCGCTACGACGAGGCCATTATTGCCCAACGTCGCTCGTCGCAGTTTGCCAAGGAGCCGCTGGCTGGGCGACTCCGCGCGGCTGAGGTCTACCAGCGCAGTGGACGGCTGCCGCTCGCCATTATCGAATTTGAAGGAGTACGAAAGGACTTTCCAAAAGATGCGCGCGTGCTGGCTCCCCTTGCTCTGGCTTACCGGCAGGCAGGGCAGGACGAAAATGCAATCAAGGTATACGACGAGCTCCTCTTGGTGGACCCGCGCGCGTCTTGGGCCAGGGATCAAAAGGCGGTTGTATTCACGCATCTCAAGCGGTTCGACGATGCGCGGGCGCTTTACGAATCACAATTGGTCCAGAACGGGCAAAATCGCCAGCTTTATGCAAACATCGCCTTCGTGTTCCAATCCGAAGGCAAGCCCGACGCGTTCCTGAATTGGGCCAAGCCTCGGTTCGAGAAAGACCCTGAAAATGCGACTCTAATGAGCGTGGTTCTGGACGAGGCGATCCGGCAGAAGAAGGAAGAGCAGGGCTGGGCGCTGATTCGTGCCGCAGTAGACAAGCACATTGGCAAGCGAGCCCTCCTCGAATCTGCGGCTTTGCTGATGATCCAGCATGGCAAAAAAGAGGACGCTCTAGGCATCTATCGCCGTATCGCCACGCAATTTCCAAAGGACCTTACCGCTCAGATTGCGCTCGCCGACCAGTTGTTCGCAGCGGGACAAAAGGACGAGGCGACGAAAATGTATGTCGGGCTGATTGCTCGTACCGACATCGGCTTGAGCGAGAAGCTGAACATTCGGCGTCAATTCGCCCGCTGCTGCGAGGAGCAAGGCAACTCCCACGAGGCGTTGGCGCAGCTCGAGGAGATTGTTAAAGCAGACCCAAACGATTTCGACTCCACGACGCGGCTTGCGCTTCAATTGGAGGCAGCGGGCCGTGGAATAGAGGCGATACCGCTTCTAAGGAACCTGGCAGGCCGCGAGATCTATACCCCGGTCGTCCGCGCCCAGATCTACGATAAAGTCGGAGCGCTGTTGGTCAAGAAGGGCGAGAAGGCGGCGGCAGAGACCGAGTACAGGAAGGCTCTTACGCTTAATCCGAAGGATACGGTTGCGGAGGCCGCTCTGGCTCAGCTCGCCGGCAAGTGATCGGCTCCCGCATAGCCATTAATAGCCGATCGCCCCTGTACTCAGAACGAGGGTAGATGCTCCGCTCACTACTCAAAAGACTGAACGGACCTCGTCGGCGCTTGGTATTTGCCGCGACATTCCTGGCCTTGATTGCCGGCGCCGGATGGATATGGCGCCGGTTTTTCTTACCGCCGCCTCCGCTTGAGGTTTCCTTCTGGTACTGGCATCAGCCCTTCCGACTACCGAAGTCTGAGTTGGAGCAGCTCCACTCCATGGGTGTCAGGCAAATATTCGTCCGGGCGGGCACCTTCCAAAAAGGTGAAAAAGGACTGCGCCTGTCTCTGCCGCAGTCGTGGTCGAGCCGTGCCGACGGTATTGCCATTCACTTGGTCTTCAACTTCGACGCTTCGATTGTGAAAGCGTTTGCCGACCTGCCGAACGAGTCCCTCGCCGCCGCCATCCTGCCCGAGATAGCGAAGTCGCGTGCCGCCGCCGAACGGGCCGGGTTGACCGTTGCGGGCGTACAACTCGATCTCGATTCCCCGACATCCCGCCTCCCAAAATATGCGGATATGCTGCACCGGATTCGCGCCGGACTGCCCTCTCCCACGCTGGCACTCTCCATTACCGCGCTCCCTACCTGGTACGGCAGCGCCAATCTCGAACCGGTGCTTCACGAGATCGATTTCGCCGCTCCGCAGTATTACGAGGCGAAAATCGGCCCGACACTCGGCGAATACGCCACGGTATCGCAGCCCGCGAAGACCGAACGCGGACTGAAAGCCGCGGGGTGGCGGGGAGCGCCGTTCTTTTCCGGATCGCCTGTCTATGGCCATGCGATCGTCTACAATGCCCGCGGAAAACTCGTGGGCGCCTTCCACGACATGGGGCTGGTCGAGGCGATGCGCCATCCGGCGTTTAGATTGACGCGGAGCTTCGGCGCGGACGAGGACGGGCATCCCGCAACTCCGTCGACCTATATCGGCGAGGATGTCTACGACCTGGAGGCGCTCGTGGATGCAAGCGACGGCCAGGGCAAAGGGTACCACGTTCTGTACGACGTGCCGACACCCATCTCCCTTTCCCGGCTCCTATCGCTGCTGCGTCGAAAACGGCCAGGCAACTGCCTGGGAACGATCCTGTTTCGCTACCCCCAGCCTGGAGAAGCCTCTACCTTGCCGCTATCCACGGTTGCCGCCGCGATCCGCGGTGATGCAATGCGGCCCGAGATCAAGGTTTCGCTGGAGCCGAAAGCCGCACCCTGGGAACTGCTCGATTCGGGCGTTTCGCCGGACCGAAAGCCTATGGACATCGCAGTGAAGGTAACAAACATCGGGAATGCCAATACATTCATCGCGGCAGATGCGGTAACTATTAATCTGGCGCTTGTGGAAGCGACAACTACGGAGACCACCGTGCGGGGAGCCGACAGCGTAGACACTTTTCAGCATCCCGCAGGCGTCGCTTCCACAGGTCCGCCCGCGCTACGAGCCAGCCCCGCTCGGTCGAATGTGATTCGATTGCGCCGAATTACACTCGCGGCCGGAGAGTCGCAGACACTCGCCACGCTGCGGGTCCGCGCCGGCCGGGGAGCGACGATTCGCGGCAACTGGTCGGCCCGTTGTCCCGGCGGGTTCGAGATTGTAATGGGCTACATTCCGGCGGTCAAAATTTGCCCGTGGGACTAAAGTCCTCGGCTGATGACAACGGTATGTCCGCCTGCGCGGACTCTCGGCGCAGGCCGGGTGCGCTCAGGGCGATCTTGTATTCACCAGGCGAGGAATTCATTCCCACGCCAACTACAGTGTGACCGCCAAACAGCCCGACTACGGCCAGAAGGCATAGGTGGGAATGTTGAACGCAATGCCGATCAGCATCCAGAGGCTGCCGATCACGCATTCGCCGAGGATCACGCCGAAGAAGAACGGGAGCGCCTGCCGATACGCTTTGAGCCCGCCATAGCGAAGCAGCAGCGATTTCACGACCCAGGCGATCAACAGCGGCATCCAGAGCAGGCTGAGCGACCAGGAGCCGGACACCGCGTAGCCGACCGGGTGGAACGGGAACCAGGCGACTCGCATTCGTATCGCGTTCAGCGCAAGCGTCAAAATAAACCCTACGCCGATAGCCCAGCGTACGTTGCCCTGCTGAACCGGGGAGGTGGGCGATTTGATCCAGCCCTGCATTCTGGCCCATGGCTCACTGCCGAAGATGAGCTGGACGTTTGGAGGAGCGATCTTCTGCGCGGCCCCCGCGCGGTAAGTCTGATCGAGATCGGCCCAGAACGCGCAGAGTACCCCGAACACCAGCGTGATCATCATGGCGATGAAGAGCGGTCGATACCGCGCCTGCACGCGTTCGGCGATCTTGAAACCCTCTAGCTGGATCGGCATCGGATGCGACCGGTAGGCCCGATTGAATCCATAGAACAGGGAGAACATGGCCAGGTCGGCCCGGGCGAAGCGGTTCGAGGGCATAAGCGCCGGAAGTATGCTGTCCGGGCCCCCATGGTGCAGGTCGTGTGCAGGCGGTCCCAGTTCCGCGCGCATTCTGGTGACGGCGACCGCCAGCGTGAAATAGATCAGAAAGAAAGCCGCAATCACCCACGGCGTCATGCGGGCGGCAAGGCAGAACGCGAAGACCGCAATGGCTCCCACCGTCAGTCCCGCGACGGCCCACCTGTACGGTATAGGCTCGTCCGCGTCGTTCAGGTCTATTCGGCGGTCGAACAAGCCGTTCCAGATTCGGATGAAGTGCGCGCGGCTGGTCCAGAGTGCAAACACGGCCAGGCCGATGTAGGCGCCGAAGGTCTGCTCCTCTACATACGGAAAGCCCGGTACATCGCTGTAGCCGGTTGCCGCGCCGAAGACGCGCTCCATTCTCCAGACCCAGGCGAAAAACCAGGCGGAGAAGAGCAGATCGACCGGCAGCAGCATCCCCAGCCCGATCCCGAAGGGATAGAGCGCGACCGGGGTCCAGCCGATGGCGTTCCAGGGCGGCGAGGTGAGATAGAGCTGCAGGTTCTGCCCGGCGCCCGCGTTTCGGAGCGGCAGGCTGGGCATGGACGGATAGAGGTAGGCCAGGCCATTCCAAATCTCCAGGACGGCCGCGATCCCGGCTCCCATCCAGAATAGGCGGTTCTTGAAAAGCTGTGTCTTCGGATTGACCATCTCTAGCGGCAGCATCACGAGCGGATACGAGAGCTTCTCGCTCTCGGTCCACTGCCGTCGCAGGAGCGTGTTCAGACAGAGCATCATAAAGCCGAGCAGGCTGAGAAAGAACGTCCAGAAGAGCACTGGAACGCCCCATGCGCGCAGGTTGCCCGGCGTGTACAGCGATCCCGAACCGAGGTAGAACTCCTTGCGCGCGACCGGATCGCCGACCGTAAGCCAGGAGGGCAGGAAGGGAATAATGTCGGTCTGCCACGAGTTCTCGGGGCGGGCGTACTCGTGTACGTGCGCCAGCATGGGCGTCAGCACTTCGATCATGTCGTGTCCGCAAAGTGCGGACGAAAGCGCGAGCATGATATAGACGGTGAGCATCTCGCCGGGTGCGAAGGCCCATTGCGGGCGGACACGGCGAATCAGCCAATTCGCCAACAGGAGCAAAGCAAGTACGAAGACGACGTTGAAAAAGAGGGAGATCGTGGTCGGGTGTCCCGCATAGCGAACGACCTCCATGCGTATGATCCACCACGCATTCAGCGGCATCAGCGCCATCGCAATCGCTACGGCTCGAACCGTCACCATACGCGATTCGGATTTGGCGGCCCGCGCGGCGCCCACTGTGAGTTC
Organism: Chthonomonadaceae bacterium; assembly: GCA_043734985.1. Taxonomy (GTDB): domain Bacteria; phylum Armatimonadota; class Chthonomonadetes; order Chthonomonadales; family Chthonomonadaceae; genus DATGJU01. The sequence goes on along the minus strand of JAYTEU010000239.1, from coordinate 3,797 downwards.
TGGGGCTGGATCCGGCGATTGTTTACCGATCATTCCGAGACGCACCAGGGATAGGAATAGCCGTGGTCCCAATCGTGCGCGTGCAACGCATCGAGGGTCTCGGCGGAGAGGCGGATATCGGGCGCCTTCATGTTGGCTTCGACGTTCGAAATTCGGCGCATTCCCGGCAGAACCGAGGACACGGCCGCGTCGTGCAGACAGAAGCGCAGCGCGAGCATCGGCAGGCTTGAAGTCTCGGCATCGAGCAGATGGTTCAATGGATCGACGTGGGCGGCGATCTCCGCGAGCCGGGCGGGGTTGAAGTAATCTCCGCGCCAATCGTCCGGATGAAACTGCGCGCCGGGCCGGATAGCTCCGGTGAGCGCGCCCTCTTCGAACGGCACGCGCGCCAGGATTCCCACCCCATTCGCCTGAGCCGCGGGAAACAGGTCTCGTTCCGGCGTCTGCTCAAAAATATTGTAGATCACCTGGATCGCATCCACGCGGCCGGATTGCGCAAGGCGCGCACCGCTCTCCGGGACATAATCGTTGATGCTGACTCCGAAGTATCGGAGTTTGCCCTGGTCGCGCAGTTTCACCAGCGCTTCGTACCAGTCAAGCTGTTCGTTGTACGAATCGGTCCAGGCATGAAGCTGAAGCAGGTCCAGCGTCTCGATGCCCAGGTTCTTGAGCGACCGCTCCGCGCACTGAATCACCCAGTCGACCGGGTAGGTTTCGGTTACGGGTAGGTGCGGCAGCAGCGGCCACTTCTGGGTTTTCGGCGGCACTTTTGAAGCAACGACGACCGGTGCGGTATCGCCCGCGGCTTTCCGCTCGCGCAGCACCTTGCCGATGACCTCTTCGCTGTGCCCATCGCCATAGCCGTATGCAGTATCGATAAAGTTGCCGCCAAGGTCGAGAAACCGGTGCAGCGCCCGATTCGCCTCGGCGTCGTCCGTTGCCCCCCAACCTCCGCCTATTCCCCAGGCTCCAAACCCGATCTCGCTGATATTCAGGCCGGTGCGGCCGAGTGAACGGTATAGCATCTTCGCTCCTAAAAAGCTCAGTCGGTTGAACGGGCTGCACGATGCGGCGTACCCTAACAAATGTATCGCATACGCTCGGGCCGATGTAGAAGAAATCGCCGCTCCAACGTTCGGAGCGTTCGATCATTATTCCTTCTCTCCAGCGCAAAAAAAGTCGATTCTCCAGGTTACGATTACTGTGCGGCAGGATGCTTTCAAATCAGGGTAACCGACTTCGGTTTAGATTCGTCTATAGGTGTGAGTATGTCACTGCGCGCAGTTATGCGTGCCCACAAGTTTGTTTGAATGTACTTTCGCAGTAAATGTCCTCCGATCCGGCACATCCCCGTAGGTGTCGGAAAGACCGGCAAAATCGGCGGGATACGGTAATGGGAGGAGTTAGAACCATGTCTTTTCGAAGTGGCGCATTTGGCCTGGCAGCTCTGTCGCTGACGGCTCTCGGCTTTGTCGTCGTGCCGACCGGCGCATTCGCGCAGGAGCCGGCGAACAACGCCGATACGACTCAGAGCGATACGCTTAATAAGCCGATTAATCTGGACATCAAGAGCGGCAATCTATTCTACGCGCTTACGCTTCTGTTCGACCAGCTCAAGGTGGGCAACTACACGCTTCCGGAGCAGTTGAAAGGCATCGAAGTGAGCGCACACTTCACCAATCTACCGATCCGAACGGCGCTCGAGTCGCTGCTGAAGAACAGCGGCTACACGTTTAGAGTGGACGGCGGCGTCTACAGCGTAGTGCCGAAGGTCGAGGAAAGACAACCGCAGCCGCTCGGGGTAGAGCCCTCGAACAACGACTCGCTTGGCAAGTCCAAGAAGATCTACCGGCTTACCAGCAACCAGATTCTCTACAACGCGGTTGATATCGTTACCCGGCTTGGCGGCAGGGTGCTTCCCGGCTCGACCGCCGCCCAGATAATAATCGGCGGTTCCGGCACCAGCGCGGGCGGCTTGGGTGGCGGCCTTGGTGGCTTGGGCGGCGGACTCGGTGGATTTGGCGGTGGCGGTGCGGGCGGCGGACTTGGCGGCGGACTGGGTGGATTCGGCGGCGGTGGAGGCCTCGGTGGAGGCGGCGGTCTCGTCGGAGGTGGCGGCTACTATGGCGGCGGCAACAACTTCGGTGGAGGCGGCAGCAGCAGTGGCGGCGGCCGGACCCGCTGACAGGTAACAGGTGGCGAATCGGCCAATTGTCTGACTTACGCGAGGCAGCATCGAAACAGGCTCTTCCATATTGGAGGAGCCTGGTTTTTGTTCCACCTATCCCTTCGGTCAGTGGGCGATTAGCCTGTAGACATCGGCTCGGCACGATTCGTACGGATTAGTACTAATATTGGCCCGTATCCACCCGCAACGAATAGATACTTAAAGAAGGGCGGCATGAAACAGCTCAAGCCAATTTACATGCGGATCGGCTTGCAGGAGCAATTCAGATGACAGACAGAGAAATAGTTGAGAACGAGGCACAGCCTCAAACCAATCCCGATAACGGCGACCTGCGGCTGCTCGACGCCTACTCGCGAGCAGTTATCCACGCGGCCGATCGTGTCAGCCCGGCGGTCGTGTATATCGAAGTGAGTGGGCGCAAAGCGGGCAGCGCGGCGGACAAACCGGCCGGGCGCAGGCTCCAGGGCAGCGGCTCCGGCTTTCTCTTTACGCCGGACGGCTACCTGCTGACGAACAGCCACGTGGTTCACAGAGCCGCCCGAGTCGATCTGTCGCTTTCGGATGGGTAGCGTTTCCGCGGCGAGCTGGTCGGCGAAGATCCGGACACGGACCTGGCGGTAGTACGGATCGACGGCCCCGACCTGATCGCAGCGCGCCTCGGCGACTCGGAAAAGGTGCGTGTCGGCCAGCTAGCCATCGCCACCGGAAACCCGTACGGCTTTCAGACGACCGTTACGGCGGGAGTCGTCAGCGCGCTCGGCCGCTCGCTCCGATCTGAATCAGGCCGCTTGATGGACAACATCCTCCAGACAGACGCGGCGCTGAACCCGGGCAACTCCGGCGGACCGTTGGTGGACACCTTCGGCGACGTGATCGGCGTCAACACGGCCACGATATTGCAGGCACAGGGCCTCTGCTTTGCGATCGCCGTGAACACCGCCAAGTTCGTAGCGGGCAAACTGAAGAAGGACGGAAAGATTCGGCGCGGCTATCTGGGCCTTGGCGGCCAGACGGTTCCCCTGCCCCGCCGCACAACGCGCCACTTCAATCTGCCAAGCGAGAGCGGGGTCCTGGTGGTATCGGTAGAGCCGGACTGCCCCGCGCACCGCGCCGGGGTTCAGCAGGGCGACGTCCTAATCACGCTGGACTCCAATGTGATCGGTACGGTGGACGATCTGCACCGGCACCTCACGGAACAGCGCATCGGCACGCCCGCGCACCTCGGAGTGCTCCGCCGGTTCGACCGCCTCGACCTCATCGCCGTGCCCGAGGAGACCTCCGCGCGAAAGTAGCGGTGGGCCGGTTGTGGAGAGGCGGGTCCGCCGGGCCGGAATATTTTCGGCCGGATCGGAAGGCGCCGCGCGCTACTCCACACTCTGCCTGATGCCAAACGGCGTCGATTTGCTCGTTGGATAGCAGTCCTGACTTCATTGAACTCGTGCGTACTTGTCAAAGAGTCGAACAAATCCACAAGCTTGGTTTTTCGGGAATATATCACCTCGTTGGATACTTGACGTTTAGACTATTTTTGCGTTCTCAGGACGCCGTTCACAGTCAGTTTGAGAGTGAAGTGCCATACTCAGATGAAATGCTAGGAATTTATAGCAAG
>JAYTEU010000238.1:0-9107 GCA_043734985.1 Chthonomonadaceae bacterium | reverse complement strand
TACCGAGCGGCTGCCCTCGTTGGCGCGAGTTCTTCATTCACGCAGCCATCACCAGACCGAATCCTACTTTACAATTCCCACCCAGAGTATCCTTGCTTTCAGGCTCCCGCCATGAGTTCCGCCGTGGGCGACGGTGCCTCCGATATCGCTTCTAACTCTCATCGATCTCATGATCACTCCTCGATTGTTTTATTCGCCCGACCGCTCGATCTTGTTTCCTGATTACATTACGCTCGACTGCTACTTGAACTGAATGTACTATTCCTCGTTAGGGTTGAGTCCTTGACTGCTTCCGTTACCAGGTTTATTGGTTCATGTCGGACATGGACGCCTTCGGGCAGAACTCTGCGGACGCCTATCGGATGTAGTGGAAACTCGGGCGATATTTGTGAGCAAGCGAAGCACAACCTTTGGGCTCAAATTTAACATGACCTTAACATGACCTTAACACGACCTTAACATTGGCAGAATACAATAAATTATGAGATTGCGGCTCGGAAGATTGCGACACGAGACGATAATCCGACCGATGGCAGATGGAGAGTGTACTTCTTGGAATTTATGAAGCGTTCAATGATTGCTGCGATCGCAGCCGTTCCATTGCTGGCCGGCAGCGCGGGAGCGCAAGAGGTGGGGTCGGATGTTAAGCCGGATCACTGGGCGTACGCCGCAGTCGAAGACCTGGCGAAGAAGGGCCTGATCAAAGGATATCCACCAGATGGGAAGTTCTTCGGAGGGCGCACGCTCACCCGGTATGAGATGGCGACCATAATCAAGCGCGTCGTAGATCGCATGGACGACATCGTCAAGCAGCCCAAGCCTGGAAACGGGGTCTCTCAGGAAGATTTCGACAAGCTCAAGGCGAGTGTGGGTGAAATTGCTCAGCTCGTTAACGAATTTAAGACCCATCTCACGGTTATCGGAACGGACATGACGCAGGTCAAGGATGACCTTACGGCCCTGAAGAAGCTAGTCGGTGAACTTGGAACACGGGTAGACGGATTCGATTCGAGGATCAATTCGCTAACAGGCAAGGTCGATGAAGCGACGCTGCTAACCGATCAGGCATTGGCTAACATTGAAGAGTTAAAGAACAACACCAATGCCACTTTGGCGAAAAAGGTCGATGTCGGCGTCGGTAAACTGCGGTTAAGCGGATTGTTACAGGTTTGGTACGGAAACCCGTTCGGTAATACGCTGAACGGCAGCTTTCCAGGCAACTTTGGCGCGGCCCCGGGCGGTCGAAGCTTCGGCGGCGGCGTAGGGGATACGTTCCGCCTACGCCGCGGTGAGATTGCGTTGGTGGGAAGCATAAACAAGGATGTCGATTTCAGAGTAATGCTCGATGCGGCGAAGACCGGCAGCAACGTCGGCAATCCGGCGAACAGTATATTGCAGGACTTGTGGGTAGGGTACGCACTGGCGCCACGCTGGAGAATTGAAGTGGGGCAGCAGAAGACCGGACTGAGCGAAGAGGGTTCTCGGACGTCGTCACAACTGCTTACCGTTGAGCGGTCGATTATGAATGGGTTGCCTGCTAATACGGGACGTGTAGGGGACATTCGCGACACAGGTGTTATCGTTAAGTACGCAGGCGTGATGGCAAACGGGCAGATAGGGATTTTCAACGATAACGGAGTTGCGCAGAACAGCGTTGGATTGGACAGAACCAAGTTCCTGGATTTCAACCTCTACTTTACGGGACTGCGGCACTTCACCGTCGGAGTTTGGGGCGGGACCAAGATCGGCGACTTCCGGCCGCGCAACCTTCGGGACAGGGCCGGCGCGATGCTCAAAGTAGACTATGGACGGCATATGCTGGAGAGCGAATTCGCATATACCGTCGATCGAAGCACAACCGGTGTCGCACCACTTGCCACTAATGGAATTCGCAATAGAGGCATGGGCGGCTATGCCCTGTACGCTTATACGCTTAGCCCGCAGTGGCAGTTTGTGGGACGATACGATGAGTGGGACCCTTCGATCCACGGCGGCACTGTGAACGGCGCAGCAATCAAGCCTGGTAATCACAATCTGCGCGAATATACCATTGGAACAAATTACTACTTCAGGTCGCACAACGCCAAGATACAAGTAAATTACATAATTGATGATACACAGAGTGGCGGTGTCGCGTTCTTTGGGACGCGCCGGCAAGTGCTGCTCGGCAACTATCAGGTTGCATGGTAAGGAGAAGAAAATGAGTACCTTTGTAAATTCAGGCAAGATTGGGTGCGCTATTGCCCTTGCTGCTTTAGGCCTTGTGCCGATGACGGCGTCCGCGCAAAACCTTGAGGGTGCGGGATCAACATTTGTCGGGCCATGTTTTCTGCGCGAGTTCGCTCGCTACAAGCAGATAACTGGTGGCAGTGTAAATTACCAGGTCGTCGGTTCGGGCGCAGGGTATATCGCCTTCAAGAACAAGACTGCGGATTTTGGTGCGAGTGACGCGCCGATGACCGCCCAGGAAGAGGGTGAACTGCCCGGTAAGGCTGTGCAGTTTCCAGTAATTGGCGGTGCGGTCGTAATGACATACAATCTGCCGGGTGTTGCGACGGGGCTGAAATTCACTCCGGAAATAATTGCGGGCATGTATCTTGGCAAAATCAAGTTGTGGAATGACCCGGCAATACGAGCCGTCAATCCAGGAGTGAATCTGCCCGCGATAGCCGTTCAACCGGTACATCGTACGGACGGATCGGGCACGACTTATGTCTTCACAAACTACCTGAAGAAGGCGAACGGCGAATGGGCGGGTTCCATTGGAGCAGGCAAATCGGTAAGCTGGCCGGTGGGACTAGGCGGCAAGGGCAATCAGGGCGTGGCCGCCGTAGTCGCGAGAACTCCCGGTGGGCTTGGTTATAACGAATTGGCTTTCGCGGTTGAAAACAAGCTGTCCTATGGCAGTGTGCGCAACCGTGCAGGCAAATTTGTTACAGCGAATATCGGGACTACTACGGCAGCGATCGATTTCTATGCCAATTCTGTAAGCAAGGACGTCCGTATCCCGGTAGTAGATGCAGGCGGAGCCAACAGCTACCCTATCACTGGTCTGGTGTACGTGTTTCTTTATACGAATACTCCAAAGGCCGCGCAGTTGACTAAGTTGTGGAAGTGGTTTCTAGAACCAGCACAGCAGCAGGATGCGAAAGTACTGTTGTACGCCCCGCTTCCCGAGTCACTGGTAAAGCTGAACCTTGCAAAGGTCGGAATGGTGCGTTGATCCGCCGTGACTCCCTTGCTTTAGGAAAGTGTATAGGGTTGGTTATTCTAGGGTGCGCTGTTTCTCAACGCAGTGGCGCATCCATTAATTCCCTACGAGTGGTGTAAAGCGCAGATTAATGTGACCACCTTGTGGGCGAATTATCTGTATTCATGTTCAAAAAGGTTTTGAAGCATCATGACTGTGTCAAATGCGGACAAACTAAATCCAGTCGGTGAGCCGCTCAGGGCGGTGGACGGCAATGCTCGGGCCAAGTTCGGCAGGCTGGCAGACTGGCTATTCCGTAACCTTACTTTGATAATGGCGCTTAGTACTATCGCGCTTGTCGTCGGTATCGGGCTGTCGTTGTATACAGCATCCCGGGAGTTGTTCCATCATTCCGGCTCACAATTTTTTACTGGTACGACATGGGATCCTGTAGCGCCGGACGGAGACAAAAAGGTCGGAGATATCTATGGCATGCTCCCCTTTGTTTATGGAACGCTCGTTACTTCCGGCCTCGCACTAATGATCGCAGTACCGCTTGGAATAGGCGCTGCCATATTTCTCGCGGATATCGCCCCACGCTGGCTAAGCAATATCCTCTCCACGATCATCGAACTGTTGGCTGCGGTACCAAGTATCGTCTTTGGGTTCGCCGCGCTGAAATACCTTGTGCCATTGTTTCAATCCGGATTTGAAGTGAGACTCAATAGAGCGCTGGGGCAGATACCGTTCTTTGGGCTTCCGAGTACGGGGATTTCTGGTCAAGATTACGTTATTGCGGCGACCGTTCTCTCTATCATGATTTTGCCGTTTATCACGGCGGTTACTCGTGATGTGCTGCGAACGATCCCCAGCAGTCAACGAGAAGCGGGCTACGGAATGGGAGCTACTCGATGGGAAGTCATATCGGGGCTCTTGCTGCGTTACGGGAGCAGTGGGATCATTGGCTCAGTCATGCTTGCGCTCGGTCGTGCCGTCGGTGAGACGATGGCGGTATCCCTCGTGATTGGGAACAGCCCCACTTTCCCCGACGTTCATGATCCCTCCTCGTTCTCTCTCTTCAGGCCCGGTTATACGATGACCTCTGTAATCGCAGACCAGTATCGCGGATACAATAGCAATCTCCACCTTTCCGCGCTTATTGCAATTGCCTTCACTCTCTTCGGAATTACCATAGTGGTGAATGCACTAGCACGCGGATTGATCTGGCTAACCAGCATTAAGCCCGGGGGGGACAGCGCCTGGAAGTTGGCCTGGAAGGAACGAATCTCTGCGGTGGGCCTTGGTGCGGCTGGCGTTTTGACTGCTGGACTGATGGGATTTCAGATCGTGCGTGACGTTATGAGCCACGGTGTCAAAGGACTATTCGATACCGCAGGGCTACTGACGATTTTTTTCACGATTACACTCTTGCTTGGACGCACGCTCGCCGGAACTCGCTGGTTTATTCTCTGGCGACGGTCCGGTAACCTGGTGGCGCTCACAATTTGTACTCTCTGCGCCATTATTGCAAGCAGCGCGCTAATCGGTCTTCTCTATTTCGTGACACGAGATGGATTGTCGTCTCTGAACCGCCAGTTCTTCTTGCCGCCCAACCCAATCGAACCACTGAAAGGCGGAATGCTCCACGCTATTGTAGGCACTGGACTGGTTCTCTCATTGGCTTCACTTATCGGTATTCCGATCGGCATTCTCGGAGGAATATATTTAGCCGAATTCGGCAAGGGTAAACTTGGCGCTTCCATTCGGTTCGCCGTTGATATGCTCTCAGGTGCTCCCTCCATCGTAATCGGCATGTTCGCGTTTACCACGATCGTATTGCCGACAAAGAGTTACTACGGCGTTGCCGGCGGGTTTGCGTTAGGTGTCATGATGATACCGATCATTATGCGGACGACCGAAGAGTTACTGCTACTGGTGCCGCTGTCACTTCGTGAGGGATCACTCGCTCTCGGAGCGACGCATGTGACAACCATAATGAGGGTAGTGTTGCCTACCGCGCGAAATGGCATCATGACTGCTGTCCTCGTTGCGCTTGCACGGGTAGCAGGTGAAGCCGCGCCATTGTGGATCACGATGGGCTATAGCGACTTGATGCAGACGGACCTGCGAGCACATTTGCCGGCGATACCGACCATGATTTACTATTTGAGCGATCAGCCTGGGAAAATCATGGAGCAGAGATGTTGGGGCCTTACGTTCGTACTCGTAGCAATGGTTCTGTTTTGCAGCATCCTAGCGCGACTTGCCATTAACAGCAAAAGCCGACAGACCGCATAAGTTTCGGGCTTTCAAATTAGCGTTTGCTTGAAGTTATCGCCAACCGGTTGACAATCGCATGAGGACGAGACATTGAACCAACAACAATACACGGCAGGGCTGGATACGGTCCAGGGCAACACAACGGCCACGATGCCGCCTGCTGTTAGGGATATGCGACCGAGCATTCAGGACACTGCTTCAGAAGAGGATACCACTCATGTGGGTGCTGCCAAGATTATTGCCAAGGATGTAGACTTTTACTATGGAAAGTTTCAGGCGCTCAAACATATCAACCTGGAGGTTTTCTCGAACCAGGTAATGGCATTCATCGGTCCCTCCGGGTGCGGAAAATCGACTTTTCTAAGGACGATGAACCGTATGAATGACCTGTATCCTGACACGAGATTGACTGGTGTAATGACACTGGACGCAGAGAATTTGTATGCGCGTGGTCTGGACGTCGTAAACTTACGTAAGCGCGTAGGTATGGTTTTCCAGCGTCCGAATCCATTCCCTATGTCAATCTGGGATAATGTTTCCTATGGACCTCGCATTCATGGAGAACGGTCGCGAGCGAAACTGAATGATATCGTGGAACATAGCTTACGACAAAGCGCGCTGTGGGACGAGGTGAAAGATACACTGAAGAAATCAGCCTTTGACCTCTCCGGCGGGCAGCAGCAGCGATTGTGCATAGCACGCGCACTAGCGGTTGAACCGGATGTGCTTCTCATGGATGAACCATGCTCGTCCTTAGACCCCAATTCGACCTTTCAAATCGAGCAGTTAATTGGCGAATTGAAAACGAATTATACTCTAGTAGTCGTAACACACAATATGCAGCAAGCTGCTCGAGTTTCACAGCGTACTGCTTTCTTCTACAAAGGCGAAATGATTGAGGCCGATGATACCGCCACCATGTTCACAAAGCCCGCGAATAAACAGACCGAGGACTATATCTGGGGCCGATTCGGTTGATAAAGGCAAACTTGGGAAGAAATCTGCGGCAGCGGCTTGGAATCGGTCATGTAGGCAGTTCCACGGCGGAGCCGGCGCGACCCCAGGAAACCAGTCCGATCGGCGATGACCAGCGCACAAAGAGGGACGGCGGCGCCAAGGTACTGGTCGTCGATGACGAAACGCCGATCGTCGAAGCGGTGGCCTATAGTCTCCGGAAAGAGGGCTTCCAAACGCAGACTGCAAGCGACGCGGAGCAGTGCCTTCAGGCTGTTAGAACCTACCAACCCGATCTGATAATCCTGGACGTTATGCTGCCCTCCGCGTCCGGGTTCGACATCTGTCGGATACTCCGCAAACAGAGCGATGTGCCTATCATAATGCTCACTGCGCGAGCGGATGAGACCGATCGTGTCGTCGGTTTAGAGCTGGGCGCGGACGACTATATCGTCAAACCATTCAGCATGCGTGAACTGGTCGCTCGCGTCAAGACGATCTTACGGCGGGCGGGAACGTCCATAGAAGCGCCTTCCGATCGCCCAATTCGAGATGGCGACCTGATGATCGACCCTTCCCGCTTCGAGGTACGCTTGGGTGATGGCCGCATAGATTTGTCGCCGAAGGAGTTCGATCTCCTTCGTTTTCTGATCGCGCATCCGGGCCAGGTATTTTCACGGCAGACTCTGCTCGATCGAGTCTGGGGCGCGGACGCGTATGTCGAGGAGCGAACCGTCGACGTTCATATCCGATGGCTGCGCGAAAAGATCGAGGCTGCGCCATCGCGCCCAGAGCGGTTACTTACTGTTCGCGGCGTGGGCTACAAGTACCGGAGCGGATAAGGCGGATCGTGCAATGTGGATCCCTGTGTTGTTTGGGCTTTGTATTGCGGCGCTATCCGGCGCGGGCGTTATGCTGCTGCGTGTTGCGGCTCATACCGCGCGAATTCGGAAACTGGATACCTTGGCCCCGCGCGCTTTGGATGCAGCGGACGTCGAGAAGCGCCTGATTTCGATCACGCGCGAGTACGACGCCCTGCTGGCCTATTGCGGTGGGGGCGTTCTGCTCGTAGGCGCTGACGACGTGATCGAGCGCGCCAACCTGACCGCCAGATACCTTCTCGGCGTGCCCACTCTCAATATGATCGGTAAGTCCGTGCTGAGCGGAACGCTTTCAGCCGAGCTATATGCTCTGGTGCAGGACGCGCGCGCGACCCGATGCATCCAGCGCCGCGAGATCTGTGCCCCAGGGTCGGGCGGATGCCTACTGATTGTGGTCGCCTCCCCGGTGATCGAGGAGGAGTCCGAAAGCTGTAGGATCATTCTGGTGGTCCACGATGTGACCGAACTCCGGCGTCTGGAGACGGTGCGTAGAGATTTTGTCGCCAATGTATCGCACGAGCTGCGCACTCCGCTGACCTCAATTCGCGCAATGGCGGAGACACTCCAGGATGGGGCGATGCAGGATGTCTCGGTAGCCTGCCACTTCCTGAAGACCATCATCGACGAAACCGGCAGGCTGACTCGCATCTCCGAAGACCTGCTTCATCTATCACAAGCCGAGTCGCAGTCTCCGGAGAAAATGAAGTTCAACCTCGCCGAGCTGTGCGAAGAGGTTTCGAGCCGTTTGAAGATGCAGGCGCAGAATGCGGGCGTTCGGCTCTTCGTCGATCTGCCCTCTCGTATCGACGTATCTGCGAACCACGACCAGATTGAACAGGTTCTGGTGAACCTGCTCGATAACGCCATAAAATATACGCCGCCCTCCGGTGAGGTGCGTTTGATCGCGGATAGGTCGGGTGATGCCGCAGTCGTGCGGGTCAAAGATACCGGGATCGGCATCAGGGCGGAGGATGTACCGCGCATATTCGAGCGCTTCTATCGGGTCGATAAAGCGCGGTCGCGGCAATCCGGCGGAACTGGACTAGGACTGTCGATCGTCAAGCATATTGTCGAAGCGCACGGCGGTCACGTGCGTGTAGACAGCGAGATCAACCGTGGGGCCATGTTCAGCTTCACCTTGCCCGATCCTTAGCGCCTTCAATTCCTATCGTCGAATCGAAATCCTACGTGCGGAAAACTGACATCTGAAATCCCGTTCTATCCTGGAGACAAGCCCGCGTGAGACTTTTTGGTAAGGACTTGACGTCGTACGTACTGCTGGAACAACAGGCGGACGTGGCCTTTCGGGCCGCGTCCGCCTATCACGCGCTTACAGCCGATTTCGGCGGACTTGCGGTATACGTTTCCCAGGTCGACGAGATCGAGCATGAGGGCGATAAGCTTACGCAACAATTCGCCCAAAAGATCGACTCATCAAATGGGATGCCGATCAGCAAGCGCGATCTCCACTCCCTTTCGGGTCAATTGGACGATATTACGGATCATATCGAGTCCGCAACAGCCAGGATAGCCCTATATCGGCTTCCCGCGCCAAGGCCGGACCTCGAACCGCTGGTTGCGCACCTTGTGTCGGCAGCCAGGACGACTTGCGAAATAATAGGTGGACTTCGAACCGCGAAAGAGCGGGCGGGGCTCCACGAATTATTCGACCGTATGCACAGGATCGAGCACGAAAGCGATCAGATGTACAGGCAGGCTCTGGCGACCCTCCTGAATTCACCCGAACCGGATGCAATTCTTGTGATAAAATGGAAAGAGATCTACGATACGACGGAGCTTGC
>JAYTEU010000237.1:0-3013 GCA_043734985.1 Chthonomonadaceae bacterium | reverse complement strand
CCGCCGTTCCCGTCGGCAGGCTGGATATCGGGCTGTATCGCGACGACTTTGGGGCGAACCCTGCCAAGCGGCCCGCCATCGCGCCAAGCTCCATTCCTTTCAACGTAGATGGGAAGCACATCGTACTGGTGGACGATGTGCTGTTTACCGGCCGAACCGTCCGCGCCGCGATCTCCGCCGTCCTGGATCTGGGCCGGCCGGCAAGCGTGCAGCTTGCGGTCCTGCTCGATCGCGGCCATCGCGAGCTGCCGATACGGCCCGATTTCGTCGGCAAGAACCTGCCCACGGCCCGCAACGAACATGTCCAGCTCTACCTCCTGGAAGACGATGGGGAGGATCGCGTGGAGATCCGCAAACAACCATGAAGCACCTCCTCTCCCTGCGGGAGACTTCCGAAACCGATATCCGCTATCTCCTGGAAACGGCGCACGTTTTCAAGGAGATCCTGGCGCGCCCCGTCAAAAAGGTGCCGACTCTTCGGGGCCGCGCGATGATCACGCTGTTCTACGAGAACTCGACGCGAACGCGGACCTCCTTCGAGATGGCCGCCAAGATCATGAGCGCGGAGGCGATCAACATCGCGGTCGCCCAGTCGTCGGTAGCCAAGGGAGAGAGCCTCAAGGATACGCTCCTGACTCTGCAGGCGCTGAAGGCCGATTGTATCGTGATGCGTCACAGCGCCTCCGGGGCCGCCGAATTCGCTGCCGAACATCTTGGAATTCCGGTGATCAACGCCGGTGACGGCCGCCACGAGCATCCGACCCAGAGCCTGCTGGATATGCTCACGATCCGCCAGTACAAGGGTGACCTTCGCGGCCTGACCGTGGCGATCGTCGGCGACATCCTGCACAGCCGCGTCGCTCGCTCGAACGTATGGGGACTGAGCAAGCTTGGAGCGGAAGTAAGGCTCATCGGCCCGCGCACCCTAATGCCGCCGGACGCCGACCGCCTGCCTGCCCGCATTTTCGATAACCTGAAAGAGGGCCTTGAGGGCGCGGACGTCGTCAACGTGCTTCGCCTTCAGCTTGAGCGCATGGAGAAGGGCCTCCTCCCTTCGCTGCGGGAGTACTCGCGCCTGTTCGGCATCTCGCCCGCCAGCATCAAGCACGCCAAGCCGGACGCCCTGGTCCTCCATCCCGGCCCGATGAACCGCGGCGTCGAGATTTCCGCCGACGTAGCCGACGGCAAATTCGGCATCCAAAGCGCCATAGAAGAGCAGGTCACCAACGGCGTGGCTGTCCGAATGGCCGTACTCTATACTCTGATCGGCACGCAGACTCAAGAGTTAGGCTCAAGTTTCTAAACCCTTACGAAAGGAACCTTACCGTGAATCTCGCGCTCATCGGCGGACGCGTAATCGACCCGTCGCAGAACATCGACCGACTTGCAGACGTGCTCATCGAGGACGGCAAAATAAGCGCCATCCTCGAACCGGGGACTGCGCCGACCGACTGCGAGACCATCGACGTGCGCGGAAAGGTGGTCGCGCCCGGGCTGATCGACATTCACGTGCATCTCCGCGAACCCGGCTTCGAGTATAAAGAAGACATCGAGTCCGGCACGCGCGCCGCCGCCGCCGGAGGCTTTACCCGCGTCTGCTGCATGCCGAATACGAACCCTGCCATCGATACCGCCGCCGTGGTGCGCCAGATTCTGGAGAGGACCGAGCAGGTCGGAAGCGCCCGCGTGCATCCGATAGGCGCGGCGACACGCGCCATGCAGGGCGACCATCTGACCGAGATGGCCGAACTTAAGGCCGCTGGGGCCATCGCCATCTCGGACGACGCCTTTCCGATCCAAAATGCGGACACTATGCGCAGCGTGATGCAGTACTGCCGAATGCTCGACCTGCCGCTGATGACCCACAACGAGGACAAGCGCCTGACCGAAAAGGGCGCAATGAACGAGGGTTACATGGCAACGGTCCTGGGTCTCCCCGGCATGCCCGCCATCGCCGAGGATATCGCCGTGGCGCGCAATATCCTGCTTGCGAAGCTCACCGGGTGCCACCTGCATCTCCTCCACATCTCAACCGCCGGAACCGTGGACTTGCTGAGGCGGGCCAAAGCCGACGGGGTCCATGTTACCGGCGAGGCATGCCCTCACCACTGGGCGCTAACGGACGCGGCCTGCGACGGCTTCAAGACGGACGCCAAGATGAACCCGCCTCTGCGCACTCCCGAAGACTGCGAGGCGGTAAAGGCCGGACTGAAAGACGGCACGATCGACTGCATCGTTACCGACCACGCGCCGCATGCGGAGTACGAGAAGGAGGTCGAGTTCGAGTCCGCGCCGTTCGGCATCCTTGGACTCGAAACCTCGTTTCCGCTGACGTATACGGAACTGGTTCTGCCGGGTATCCTCACGTTCAGTGAAGCCCTAGAGAAAATGACCGTGACACCGGCGCGCGTCCTGAATCTGCCGGATGGCGCAGGCACGCTGAAGCCCGGCGCTATCGCCGATATCGTGGTTCTGGACCTCGACGCGAAGTGGACTATCGACCGCAATACCGTACAGTCGAAGTCGAAGAATACTCCGTTTCATGGCAGAGAAGTGCAGGGCAGGGCGGCTTTCACGCTGCTCGGTGGGAAGAGAATCGTCCTGTGAGCGGCGGAAGAAACAAACCGAACGTGCGACTGGCGCTGACCAATGGCGTAGTTCTGACGATGGCCGGAGACGGCTCCGCTGTCGGCGGCGTCGCGGTCGGCACGGATGGCCGCATCGTGGCGACCGGTTCGACAGAAGAGATCAAGGGCCTTGCCGGTCCCGACACGCGGGTGATCGACATGAACGGCCGGACGCTGATTCCGGGCTTCTTCGACTGCCATATGCACCTGCTCTGGCTGGGCCGAAACCTGAGCAACGTGAACCTGGCCACGCCTCCGGTACAAAACAAGGCGGACATTGTAAAGCTGCTTCGCGAGCGCCGCGCCTCGGACCCGGGCGCCGCCTTCGTTCAGGGCAACTTCTACGACCAGAACAAGCTGCCCGATGGCCGCCACCTGACGCGCGC
>JAYTEU010000236.1:0-3726 GCA_043734985.1 Chthonomonadaceae bacterium | reverse complement strand
CCCTCTGCCGCCGCTTCGGCTCCGACATCACGACTCCGGACTTCTGGCGCTCCAGTCTGGATATCATCCGCGGCCAGATCGCGGAGTTCGAGCGGATGGTCGGCTGATCTGTCGCACGCCAAGCCGTGCGGGTGGATGTACAGGAAAACCAGAGAAGTTGATTGCACGATTGCTTTCAGAGCCTTTCGGCCCGAAGTTGTGGCTGAAGAAACGCGCGATCTCGAAATGGAAGTTTACAACTCCTCGGTCAATCAGGGAGAGTGGAGAAGTTTCGGCAGGGATAACTCCAACTGGAAAATTGCGGGTTCACCTGTTCGTTTCGTTCGACCCACAAATTACTCAAGAATGTTTTACCAGGAACTTGCTCGGCGAGCATCGTCTTAGAAAGTGTATAAAAACGCCCCCTAACCCCCAATTTTGGGGGAACCAGCCGTTGCGATGTGCTGCGAATCCCCCAAGATTGCGGGTACTCGCGTACGGGTGTTGGGGGCGCTTTTTGTACCCACTCTTAGAGGTAAACGCTCTCCGCGCAACATGAGTGATTTTTCGCGCGGTGACTTTGCAATTTTTTGGTTTCTCCCTTACTCCAGAAGTCGGCGGTACCTTCGACGTTAGCGCTGTGTCTGCCCGGCGCAACACGTATCGACCCGCGTTCTATGACGAAATGGTGCAGACAAAGGATTAGAGGGATTTCGAGGATTATACGCAATAGACGTCACGAGATTAGCTCAATGCGTAACCTAGTTCTGTCAACTGGGTTGGTGCCCAGATTCCTGACTGCGAAGTTAAGCACCTATCGCCGCTCCTATTCGACAGGCAAATGACGATACGCCAAATCGCGGAGTTTGTCGATCCCTACGGTCGTCGCTAGGTAACTTCCATTGGCGGACGATCAACATTGGACGGGGACGATGGGCGACGCTCCGACTTAAAGACTATACGGAACCTGGACATGGAGAACCAAGTGAAACTGCCAGTCACGTTTGTGCTCGCGCTGCTCGCCGCAACAGCAGTCCGCGCCGCCGATATACCTGCCTTGAAGGCGGACCACAATGAGGAGGTCCAGCAGCAGCTGATCAAGGTCGAGCGCACGTGGAACGAGGCGTTCAAAAACCGCGACAAGGAAGGGCTCGCCGCGATCTGCTCCGAGGATTTTCTGTTGACCGGCGAGGACGGCAAGGTGGTAGACCGAAAGCGATTCATCGCGGAGGCGACCACCCGCGTCAAGGTGACGGAATACAAAGTGAGCGAACCCATCGTGCGTACCTACGGCGATACCGGAATCGTAATCGGTCTGTGGAAAGGCAGCGTCATCGATGACGATCACAGCGCCGAGGTCGCCGTCCGCTTCACCGATACCTTCGTGCGGCGCGATAACCGCTGGTGGGCCGTAGCGAGCCAGATGACGCGCGCGTCGGACGATGCTGCCGCGCCTTAGGCTCGAAGTGTAGATATGTAATGCAAACTCCCGACACTCCCAAAGCCGCCACAAAGCGCCGCCGAATAACGCCCTGGGCGTCGATAGCCGTAATCGCGCTCGTCCTTGCCGGTGGCGCGGCGGCCCTATTCGCACATCAGGAGCGGCAGAGCGACCTCAACCGCCGAATGCTGGAGGCGCTCCGCCGCGCCCAGTATGCGGATGCCCGCGCCCTCCTGGACCAGGGCGCGGACGCGAACACGCGCCCGGCCGTCCCGCTTACCGATCGGTGGCAGGTTCTTTCCGACGTCTGGCGACAGATCAGGGGAACGCCTCGCCCACGCGAAACCTCCGATCCTCCGCTGCTCCTCTGCCGTCCGCGACTGGAGCGCTCGCGCAGGGCCGCCCGCCTCCCGCCGCCCGAAGAGCACGAGCGCGAACGGACGCTGGAGGCCTTAATCCGCCACGGCGCCAATGTCGAAGCCGAATCCATGTCCGGCCTGACGCTGCTCCAGTCCGCCGCGGTCGAGGACGACGCAACGCTGCTCAGCGTCCTGCTGAAGCACGGCGCCCACATGAACGTCCCGCCAGGCGCGCTGCCCCCGCTCAACCTCGCAAACGGCGAATCCGTTCGGATGCTGATCGAGCATGGCGCGGACGTCGAATCCCTGTATGTGCCTTATTCAGGCAGCTTTTATCTGATCGGTCCGGGGCCAAGCGCGATCGCCACGCCGTTGTCCCATGCCGTGAGAGACGGCGACTTAGAGGCTGTAGGATTGCTGTTGGAACATGGCGCGGCGCTCCGCGTCTGCACCCTTATCGTACCTGCTACAGCCGGCAGTCCCGCTATCGTGGAATATAGCGTTGCCGCGCTGTTTGAGGTTTGTGCCTGTCGGCCGGAACTGCTCACGCTCTTCCTGAAGAAGTATGGGGACATAAACAAACGGAACGAAACGGGCATGTCTCTTCTGGAAGAAGAGATCATCTGGCCCGGCGAAATAGACAATTGGGGAACTATGCGCAAGGAGTTTGCGGTCACGGCTCTGTTGGCGCATGGAGCGTGTCCAACGATCCCGGACACGCACGGCGGGACTGCCCTGAGCGAGACAGCCAGACGTGCCAACCCATGGGACAAAAGCCCTGATGCCCAAGCTACTGCCCTTATCTACCGTCGGCTCTTAAAGATGTTACAGAAACGACCGTAATCAGCCCTTCGGACTGATTCGCGTTTTCGCCTAAGAACCGGCCCTCAGTAAGTTCGCACAACCTACCGGGCGGTGTTGATGCCCGGAGGGCATTTGGCCGCAGGCCCCAGAGCGACGCCGTTCACGGCATCGCCCGACCGATTTGTCGAAGAAATTTCTGCCGATTTATTACTTGGCAATATGACTATCTGCGCCCGAATACCAAATACCCACTCGCCCTCTCCTCTCTTCCTTCGTTCCTGACCTCCTGCTCGCATTGCCGACTGCCGACTGCGACTGCCGATTGCCTACTGCCTCGCCTTAGTCCTGCGCGTTCCCGCAGGCTTCTTCGGCGGCTCGGTGTACGTGTCGCCGATCACCACGCGCAGCAGGTTCGGTATCCATGAGTCGCGCTTTCCGGCGCCGTAGCCTACCGCGCGCGATATAAACGGCGGTACCGGGACGATCTCTCCGCCGGGCGTCCGCTCCGCGTATTCCGCGAGCAGCGCCGCGCCGGTCGGGGTGATTAGCTCCTTCGGCCGGTCGTCGGGGCGGAGCGGGAATCCGACCAGCAGCTCCATCGTTGCGGGCGCGGGAACCGGCATAGTGCCGTGCGCGCACTCCACCCAGCCCCGGTTGAACGGCAGCGGCGAGCTGTAAACCTTCTCGATCCCCAGCATCTCCAGCCCAATACACGAGCCGATGATATCCACAATGGCATCGATGCCGCCCACCTCGTGGAAATGGATCGTGTCCGGCGTCATGCCGTGGATTTTAGCCTCTGCGTTTGCCAGGTGCGTGAAGGCTCCAAGCGCTCGGCACCGGATGTTCTCGGAGAGCCCGCTCCTGTGGAGGATTTCAGCGATGTCCGCGAGGTGGCGTCCGTGCCCCTGGTCCATCTCCAGCAGCACGACATCGACGTCGGTTCCCGAGATGCCTTCCTTTACCACGCGCTCTACGCGGACCTCATACCCCGGCACATTCAGCTTCGCCAACTCGACGCGCCACGCCGCCTCATCCAGGCCCGCATGCAGCAGCGCGCCCAGTGTCATATCCCCGCTGATCCCGCTGAAACAATCGAAATAGGCAATTCGCACGGTTTCGTCTCCCTATCAAAATCTGCCC
>JAYTEU010000235.1:0-15042 GCA_043734985.1 Chthonomonadaceae bacterium | reverse complement strand
ATCCTGGTGATCCTCGGACGGACACCGACCATCACCGAACTGGGCATGTTCGCGGTGATGTGGTCGGAGCATTGCGGCTACAAGTACTCCCGCCCCGTTTTAGCGCTCTTCAAATCCTACAAAGAGGCACAAGAAAGAGGCGAGCTTGAGAACGCGGGTGTCATTCCGCTTGACGATCGCCTTGGAATCGTCTTTAAGGTGGAATCGCACAACCACCCCTCCGCGGTCGAGCCATTCCAGGGAGCGGCCACCGGTGTGGGCGGCATTCTCCGCGATATCTTCACCATGGGCGCTCGCCCGATCGCTAACCTCAATTCGCTCCGATTCGGCCCACTGGAAGAGCCACGCAACCGTTACCTTTTCGAACACGTTGTCGCTGGTATCGCTCACTATGGCAACTGCGTCGGCGTGCCGACCGTGGCGGGCGAAGTATACTTCCATCCCTGTTACTCCGGCAATCCGCTTGTGAACGCCATGGCTGTCGGTGTCGTCGAGCTGGACCGAGTCGCAAGCGCCGCCGCGAAGGGTGTCGGCAATCCCGTGATCTATGTCGGCAGCGCGACCGGCAAAGATGGAATTCACGGCGCCACCTTTGCCAGTGTGGAGCTCGGCCCGGACAGCGAAAGCAAGCGTCCCAACGTGCAAATGGGCGATCCGTTCATGGAGAAGCTGCTCATCGAGGCGACGCTGGAGGCGCTCGACTCGGGTTGCGTCGTAGGCATCCAGGATATGGGCGCCGCCGGCCTGACCTGCTCGACCTGCGAAACCGCGGCCAAAGCAGGTAACGGGATGGAGATCGACGTCCGCAAAGTGCCGCTTCGCGAATCCGACATGACGGCTTACGAGATCATGTTGTCTGAGTCGCAGGAGAGAATGCTCTGTATCGCCGAAAAGGGCCGCGAACAGGTTGTCCTGGACATCTTTAAGAAATGGGGCCTGAACGCCGCAGTTATCGGAGTTGTGACGGACGATGGTCTCACCCGCATCAAAGATAACGGCGTTGTCGTGGCGGAGATTCGCTCCAAGGCCCTTACCGACGAGTGTCCGGTGTACACCCTCGAAACTGAAGAACCTGCCTATATCAAGGAAATACAGGCGTTCGATTTTGCACAGCTCGCCGAGCCCGTCGTCGCTCTCGACGATGGTACGGTCACTGGCGAAGGCGATAGCGATCACCTAACGTACGAGCGTGCGCTGCTTCGGCTGCTGGACTCCCCGTCGATCGCCGGAAAGGGATGGGTAACAGATCAGTTCGACAGCATGGTTCAGACCCAGACCGTCCACCTTCCCGGTTCAGATGCAGCCGTGCTCCGGATTCGGGGCACTGAGAAAGGCATCGCCGTCAAACTGGATGGCAACGGCCGGTATGGATATCTCGATCCGTACGTCGGCGGTCAGATCGCGGTAGCCGAAGCGGCGCGAAACGTAGTATGTGTTGGAGCGCGCCCGGTCGCCGTGACGGACAACTTGAACTTCGCCAATCCCGAGAAGCCAACTGCTTTCTGGCAGTTCCGACGGAGCGTCGAGGGTATCGCCTCCGCTACGGAAGCCTTCGGAACACCGGTAGTTTCGGGAAACGTCTCATTTTATAACGAAACGCCCGAGGGCCCCATCTTTCCCACGCCGACAATAGGCATGCTCGGAATTCTCGACAACGTCAATCGGCGCTGCCAGGCGGCATTCCGCGAGGAAGGCGAGGGCGATACGATCGTTTTGCTCGCCGCCTACGACGACCCCAATGGCGGACTGGGCGGCAGCGAATACTTGAGCCTCATACACGGCATTGAGGCAGGAGTGCCGCCTCGCATCGATCTGGAAGCGGAGAAACGGCTGCATGGCGTGGTACTGGAGTCCATCGGCGAGGGCCTGTTCGCCTCCTGTCACGATGTATCCGACGGCGGCCTTGCGGTGTGCTTGGCGGAATGCGCCATGCTAAGCGGTGAAGGCGCGATGGTACTGCTCAACAAGTCTGATTTTGCTTCGGATCATCCTTCTTCCGCCCTGCTGTTCGGTGAGGCCCAGGGCCGCATCGTGGTCACTGTGCGGACGGAAAAGCAGTTCACAAAGCTTAAAGAGCGAGCATCGAGCGCACGCATACGCGCTATTTGGCTCGGAACGGTTGGCGGCACTCACCTGCGGATCGCAGTGGGTACGGACAACCTTGTTGAACTTCCGATAGACGAACTGGCAGCCGCTAGCAACGGTGCGATTCCGCGCCGTATGGACCCGGTTATCAAATATTAAGTATTGTCATGGTGTGGCGAGGATAGCCGCCTCCAACACACCTGCGCGCGGGTTACAGTGTTGTTTTCGGTGGTCGCCTTTGGCGAGGGAGCATGGAATACTATGTACCTTTCAGGACATCTCGATACGATTCCGCTGGAATTGATGCGAGACGCCGGCCCAAATGAGGGACCGCTGCTACTTCAAGACACATCCGACGACTGGGAGAAGGACAATCCTAAAGAGGAGTGCGGGATCTTCGGCATCTACGCGCCGCAGGAGGATGTCGCGCGCATCACCTTCTTCGGGCTGTTCGCGCTTCAGCACCGTGGACAGGAGAGCGCCGGCATTGCCGTCTCGGACGGTCGCAGTATTCACATCCACAAGAATATGGGCCTCGTTACCCAGGTATTCGATGAGGAGACCATCCGGTCACTGAGCGGCATCAGCGCTATCGGCCATGTGCGCTACTCAACTACGGGTTCGAGCATACTCTGCAATGCCCAGCCGCTTTCAAGTACTTCACGGGTGGGCCAGATCGCTGTCGCGCACAACGGCAACCTGGTAAACACCGCCACTCTGAGGGCCGAACTAGAGGAGCAGGGCTGCGAGTTCCAGACCAGCAACGACAGCGAGGTAATCGCCCAACTTCTGGCGCATCTTCACACCGATTGCATCGAGGAGGCGGTCCGTCAGGCCATGAAGCGGCTTCAAGGCGCCTATTCGTTGGTTATTCTCACGCCGGATAAGCTGATCGGCGTACGCGATCCATACGGTATTCGGCCGCTCTGCCTGGGCAGGATCAACGGCAGCAAGTACGTGCTCTCGTCGGAATCCTGTGCCTTTGTGCCGGTAGGCGCGGAGTACCTGCGCGAGGTCGAGCCGGGCGAGATCGTTATTATCGACCGCGAGGGCCAGCGCGAATTCCAGGCGGTTCCCACAATCCGTCACGCAACGTGTCTGCTTGAATTCATCTACTTTTCCCGGCCAGACACCATCCTCTATAACCGATCCATGCACATGGCCCGCCGCCGCATGGGCCAGGAGCTTGCAAGAGAGCACCCGGTGCCGAACGCCCACGTGGTGATACCAATACCGGACACTGGAATTCCCGCCGCGCTCGGTTACGCGGAAGCATCGCGGATCCCGTATGGCGAAGGCGTCATAAAGAACCGCTACATTCAGCGCACCTTCATACAGCCAAATCAGCGAATGCGCGACCTTGGCGCCAAGATGAAGTACACTCCACTGAAGGACACGCTGGCCGGCAAGCGCATCGTAATGGTTGACGATTCCATCGTTCGAGGCACAACCACGGGCAAATTGGTTCGCATGATGTTCGATGCCGGCGCGGTCGAGGTGCATGTACGCATAACCGCGCCACCGGTAAAGAACCCCTGCTACTACGGCATCGACATGGCTAATCAGGACGAACTCGTTGCCGCCCACCTATCGGTCGACGAGATACGAGATCTGATCGGCGCGACCTCGCTTGGGTATCTTTCACTGGATGGCGCGGTGCGTGCCATCGGAATGCACAAGGACAAGTTTTGCCGTGCCTGTTTCGATGGTAAGTACCCGATACCGGTACCGCGCGATGTCCGAATGAGCAAGCTCATTCTGGAAAAGGACCGTCATCAGATCGGTTCGCCCTCTGAAGAGGGTGGTCCGGACGACGGCTCGCCCGAGTCGGACTGATTCCACGCGGTCGACGAACCCGTTTCAAAATTGGCTTCGTATGGTAATATGACACGCGTCCTATCGCGTTGTTTACAAGGCCGCAACGGCCCGTCCTTACGGCCGTGAACGACTGGACCGGAGCTTCAATGACTACGATTTTAGGCAAAGCCACTACAGGTGGCATTATCGCTCTTGCCTCGATAGCGCTGGGGGGAATTGTAGGAGCGCGCTATCTTAGCACTCGTAAGGTAAGCGCCGCCGAGCGATTGTGCGATGCGCTGCTGGATACAGAGCCCCTTCGAAAGGCTGCCAGAGACCTGGCGGACAAACCGGAGTCCCGTCTCGCCGAGTGCGCCACTTACATGGTGGAGTTGTGTTATAGATCGACCGATGGCTGGGGACTGGGAACCGGCGCAAACGATCCCGTTGGCTATACCAGGCTAAAGACGCACAAGTATACCCAGGGAGCGGCCTCGGTACTCACGGAAGCCCATGTGCCCGAACACGTTTTGAACTACACGGTAAACATCCCGGACATCGGTGAAGTGCGCGGTGTGCGGCGGCACGGCACGCTGGCCCTCGACGGCCTGCTGCCTGCATATGCGGTGCCGGAGACGGCTCAAATATGCCTTCAGGATGGTTACACCGCGCAGATCGAATCCGACCTCCATGTAACGGAAGCGTTCGTGACCGGCAAAGCGCGCCTCTATGGCGTCCTTACGCTGCGAGACAGCGAAGGCAACGTCGGAAGGCTGAACGTGGGTTCCGACGGCGTCATTCACGGTACAATAACCCAGCACGCGCGCATTGTCGGGCGTTTCGACGGGCGGCTTGGTGAAAGCGTCCAATTCAAGCCCTACCAATTAGAAGCAGGAGACAACTAATTCTTCCCCAAATATGCCTATGACCGATCAATCTATAACGTATCGCGATGCAGGCGTCGATATCGATGCGGCGAACGAAGCGGTCCACCGCATGCGCGAACATATCCGCAGCACCTTTACCTCCAATGTACTGACCGATGTGGGATCGTTTGGTGGAATGTTCTCGCTCGCGGGCATCTCTACCTACAGCGACCCGGTCCTCGTCTCCAGCATCGACGGCGTGGGCACGAAGAGTAAGGTCGCGGCCCTTGTCGGGCGGTACGATAGCATCGGGCGCGACCTTGTCAATCACTGCGTGAACGATATCCTCGTCCAGGGCGCTCAGCCTCTCTTCTTTCTCGACTACTTCGCCACCGGCAAGCTATCACCATCCATCGCCGTGGACATTGTGCGAGGACTTTCCGAGTCCTGCCGGGAGACCGGCTGCGCGCTGATCGGCGGCGAGACTGCTGAAATGCCCGGCATATACGCGAATGGAGACTTCGACCTCGCCGGCTGCGTTGTTGGGCTCGTGGACCGTCCTAAGATCATCGACGGCTCGAAAATCGAACCTGGCGATACGGTCATTGGCGTGGCCTCCAGCGGCTTGCACACGAGCGGATATTCACTTGCGCGTCGCATCCTCCTGGACGCCGGTGATCGATCGCTGTCCCTTTACGAGCCAGTTCCGATGCTCGGCAGGAATCTGGCCGAAGAGCTGCTAGCCGTACACCGGTGCTACGCTCCCGCAGTAGTTCCGCTTATCTCAGAGTTCGATATCAAAGGCATGGCTCATATCACCGGCGGAGGCTTTTACGACAATATTCCGCGAATACTGCCGGCAGACTGCAGTGTAACCGTCGAGCGCCGCACCTGGCCCGTGCCGCCGATCTTTACCTTGATCCAGGAGCGGGGCCAGGTCGCCGATCCCGAAATGTTTCGCACATTCAACATGGGGATAGGATTGGTACTGATCGTCGCCCCGGAACAGGCTCCACTTCTGGCGCACCGCTTGAACTCCCTCGGCGAATCGGCCTATATCATAGGCAACGTTCACCGCGGCGTTCACGAAGTTGACATCATATAAACCGGCGGCCCCAAGACGCGGCTGACCGGCTTTTCAGGAGCTGATTCTAGCTAACGCTGAAACGCCGACGACCGTCTTTGCATTGCCGCGTCTGCCGATTTGTGGTACAATTCGCAGAATCCGCCCAGTGACAATACAAGGAAACCACAGGAATGTACGAACTTCTTTCGGGAATTCATAGCCCCGCGGACCTCAAAAACCTCAATAGAGACCAGTTAAAACAGGTAGCGGTCGAGCTTCGCGCGGCCATAATTGATAATTTGTCGAAGACCGGCGGCCATTTCGCGTCGGACCTCGGCGCAGCCGATCTCATCCTTGCGCTGCACACGGTCTATTCCGTTCCCAAGGATAAGATAATCTGGGATACCGGCCACCAGTGCTACGCTCACAAGATGCTGACCGGCCGGCTGGACCGATTCAACACCCTGCGCCAGTACGGCGGCCTTAGTGGTTTTCTGCGGCGAGAAGAGAGCGAATACGATCTCTTCGGCGCGGGGCATGCCGGCACCAGCATTTCGGCTGCCTACGGATTCGCCGTCGCGCGGGATATGATGGGCCGCACTGCGGACGAGAACGTTCTAGCGGTGATCGGAGACGCCTCCATGACCGCGGGACTTGCGCTCGAAGGGCTTCACAACGCTGGACATAGCGGCCGCAACTTTACGGTTATCCTCAACGACAACGAGATGTCCATCGCGGAGAGCGTGGGTGGTCTTGCGACCTATCTCGCTAAGCTCCGCGTCTCGCCGCTCTATCAGAGCGCCGAAGCTCAGGCCAAGTCATTGCTCAAGCGTGTTCCGGGTACGCCGGGCCGCGCGCTCAGCAAGGCCGCAGGCTCGATGCTTAAGCACAACTTGACTCACTTTGTATCGTCCGACAACTCCGGCGTCGTGTTTGAAGAGCTTGGCTACGAATACATCGGTCCGGTGGACGGCCACGACCTCGACCTGATGATCGATCTGTTTACACAGATCAAACAGATGAGTGGCCCGGTGTTCGTACACCTGCGGACGGTTAAGGGCAAGGGCTACGATGCCGCCGAGGAGAACGCGCGAAAGTGGC
The DNA here is from genome assembly GCA_043734985.1 of Chthonomonadaceae bacterium. GTDB lineage: Bacteria > Armatimonadota > Chthonomonadetes > Chthonomonadales > Chthonomonadaceae > DATGJU01. The sequence continues at coordinate 8,127 of JAYTEU010000235.1, read as the reverse complement.
ACGCCGTAACGCCGCCCATGTTCGCGGACGTGGCAACCGGCACCGCAAGCGGCAGCAAGTCGAGCGGACAGACCTGGACGAGCGTGTTCAGCAAGGCCATCATCGAACTGGCAAATGACGATCCCACAATCGCGGCGATTACGGCAGCCATGCCGGACGGCACCGGATTGAACAAATTCAAGGAAGTGCATCCAGACCGATACTTCGATACGGCAATCGCGGAGCAGCACGCAGTCTGCTTTGCAGCCGGTCTCGCCGCGGATGGCATGAAGCCGATCACCGCGATTTACAGCACCTTCCTGCAGCGTGCCTACGACATCATTCTCCACGACGTAGCAATACAGAACTTGCCGGTGATCTTCTGCCTGGACCGCGCCGGTCTAGTGGGAGACGATGGACCGACGCATCACGGAGTGTTCGATATCGCGTTTCTGCGCCACATTCCCAACGTCACGATGGTAGCGCCGAAGGATGGCGAAGAGTTCGACGCAATGCTTCGCTACATTGTGTGCGACCACGTTAGCGGGGCCAATGCGGGACCGATCGCAATCCGCTACCCACGCGGTAACTCGCCCAGCGTGGATTGGTCGGACATCCGATCCGGTAATCAGGGAGCTAGTGATTACGCCATGCCGGCGATCGAGTTCGGCAAGTCCGAAACGATCCTGACGGGAAATGATGTTACCCTGCTTGCCTATGGCAACATGGTAGCGCCCGCATTTGAGGCGGCCGAGATATTAAACGACGAGGGCATTCATGCAGGCTTCATCAACCTTCGTTGGGCCAAACCGCTCGACACAGTGGCGATCCTGGAAGCAGCGCGACGTACTAAGAAACTTATCGTCATGGAAGAAGGCGTGGTGGCGGGCGGCGTCGGTTCTGCAATCCTGGAGCTGCTCGCAGAGCACGGAATATTCGACGTTCAGGTCAAGCTTTTCGGCATTCCTGACCGGTTTATCGAACATGGCGCTATTCCGATCCTCCACAGGCTATGCATGCTCACCAGCCATGACTTCGCCGCCGCCGCACGCGACCTGCTGGGCCTTTCACAGCCGGAACCGGAACGGCTAGCGCCGGTCGAGCGAGAATCCCTGACAGCCTGAACTAGCCATGGTAAATCAATTCGAGTGACGAAAACGGACCCGTATACTTTTTGAAAAGTAAGCGGGTCCGTTTCAGTTTGGATGGATGCCGAGGACAGGACTTGAACCTGCAAGCCGTGAAGCATACGCACCTCAAGCGTACGTGTCTGCCAATTCCACCACCTCGGCGCACAGTGCAAATCCGGACGCGGACACTGATAGGGATACGGGGAATCGAACCCCGGCTTAAGGACTGAAAATCCCTCGTCCTAACCGCTAGACGATATCCCCAAGAAGTCCGATGCCGCCCGAATTTGCACTCCTATTATATCGGCAGGCCGGTCATTTGTCAAGGTAAAATGCGCCTGTTACCACTGTCGAGGGCGGATTGCCGCATCCAGCATCGGATATTTGTCCAGGTACTCCTCATACGTGCCCCGAAAGTCCACAATACCATCGTGAGTAAATGAGAGAACGCGGGTCGCGGCATCCGAAATTAGATCGCGATCGTGTGAAACGAGCAGCACGGTCCCGGGAAAAACTGAGAGAGCCTCCCCCAGCGCATTCACGGACTCCAGGTCCAGGTGGCTTGTCGGCTCGTCGAAGATCAGAACCGGATGCTTTTCCAGCATGAGCTTAGCCATCAGGAGTCGGGCGGTTTCACCCCCGGAAAGGTTGTCGGTCTGCTTCAGCGCCTCATCCCCGCTGAACAGCATGCGGCCCAACAAGCCGCGCACGATCTGTTGATCCCCGTTCGGCTCGAACTGCATTACCCAGTCGAGCGCGGAAATGCCGCGCGGTATGCCCTCTTCCGCATTTTGCGGATAGTAGCCTCGCGTCATTCCGTTTCCCCATTTGACAGAACCTCCATCCATAGGCAGCTCACCAATGAGACAGCGCACGAGCGTTGTTTTACCAACTCCGTTTGACCCGATTATCGCGACCTTTTCACCTCGCATAATCTCCAGATCGAGCCCATTTAGTATGTGCCGTCCGTCGAATATCTTGCATAGATCCTTTGCGATAACGGCTTCCCGGCCCGCCGGGCGATTCTGCTCGAAGCGAATATACGGACGCTGAATATTGGATTTCTTAAGCTCGGTCGGCGCCAGCCGATCCATCTCCTTGCGGCGCGATTGCACCTGGCTGGAGCGCTGCCCGGCGGCAAATCGCGTTACAAACTCCTGGAGCTGGGTGATCTTCTTCGCCTTATCGCGGTTCTCCGATTCCACGCGCTGCCGAGCCTGCATCTTCTGTCCAACCATATCATCGTAGTTACCCGGGTAAAGAATGATAGTGTCGTAATCGATGTCCGCAATGTGCGTACAGACTGAGTTCAGGAAGTGCCTATCGTGCGAAATGACAATCATGGTTCCGTCGTACTGCTGAAGAAAGCCTTCAAGCCAGTGAACGGACTCAAGGTCCATATGGTTTGTCGGTTCGTCCAGCAGCAGGGCCTGCGGCTGGCCGAAGACCGCCTGCGCCAGCAGAACGCGGAACTTATAGTCTGTCGGCAGCGACGACATCAGGTCGGAATGCTTTTCATCCGGGATGCCAATTCCGCGCAGGATTTCTGCAGCGTCGATCTCTGCGGTGTATCCGTTCTCATCTGCGACCACGGACTCCAGTTCGCCCATTCGATCCATCATGGCATCGGTGAAATCGGCGGCCATGCACAGCTCATTACGCTCCTTCAGAGCGTTCCAGAGGATCGGGTTCCCCATCATTACGGTGTCGATTATCCGCTCAGCGTCGAATGCGAACTGGTCCTGCCGCAGAACGCCAACCTTCTTGGGCTTGGTGACCGTACCGCGATTGGTCGGCTCGATATCGCCGATCAGTATCTTTAAGAAAGTCGACTTGCCCGACCCGTTTGGCCCTGTCAGGCCATACCGGTTGCCGGGAATAAACTTAACCGTCACATTATCAAACAGCGTCTGGGCGCCATAGCTTTTCGAAAGTCCGTTGACAGTAATCATGCGATCTTTTCTAGTCCTATCCTATAAATGCGCTCTTATCTTGAGCAGAACGCGCGCTCACAAACCGGGCGTACAAATTTTAGACTACGCCACTGCATCGGTACGCAGATGAATCGCGTATCGCAAAAAAACAGACGCGCATGCCTGCGCGTCGACGCCCGATTAATTATACCGCATAGAACGCGATTGCGCCGGTTAGGCCAGCGCTTCGTCTCCTCGCTCGCCTGTCCGTATCCTGACCGCCTGCTCGACGGTCGAAACGAATATCTTCCCGTCGCCAATTTCGCCTGTGCGGGCGGCATCCAGTACGATGTCGACCACCTCGTCGGCACGATCGTCCGACACTACGATCTCCAGTTTGACCTTGGGCAGCAGATTTACCACGTAGGTGTTCCCCCGGTACTTTTCGGTGCGCCCACGCTGCTTGCCGTATCCGCGTACGTCGGCGACCGTCATGCCCACCACTCCGATCGCCTCTAGCGCAACCTTGACCTCGTCAATCTTGATGGGCCGAATCACGCACTCTATCTTCTTCATAACGCTTCCAATGCGTCGATCACCTTCTGCGCCATCTCCGTTGTGCCAATGGGCGTTACGCCTTCCGTAGCAATATCGGCCGTACGGTGTCCCGCGCTGAGTACGGTCCCTACGGCCCTCTCAATGCCAAGAGCGGCCGCCTCCAGGCCGAGCGAGTGCCGCAGCAGCAGCGCCACGGACAAAATGGTTGCCAGCGGGTTTGCAATCCCCTTCCCCGCAATATCGGGGGCTGAACCGTGTATCGGCTCGTACAGCCCGAACTGGCCCGCGCCGCCTGCGGTCGATGTCTCGCCGAGACTCGCCGATGGCAGCATCCCGAGGCTTCCAGTTAGCATCGAAGCTTCGTCACTAAGTATATCGCCGAACATATTCTCCGTTACGATCACGTCGAATTGGCGCGGGTTACGCACGAGTTGCATGGCGCAGTTGTCCACGAGCATGTGCGTCAGTTCCACATCCTCGAAATCGCGCGCCACTTCGATAACGACCTCTCGCCATAGCCGCGAAGTCTCCAGCACGTTTGCCTTGTCGACGGAACAGAGCCGCCTTCCGCGCCGTCGCGCTGCGAGGAATCCGATGCGTGCGATACGCTCGATCTCAGGTCGCGTGTAAACGCAGGTATCAACCGCGCGCTGGCCGTCCGCGTCGCGCCCCTTCGGCGAACCGAAATAGATGCCCCCCGTGAGTTCGCGCACTACTAGAAGGTCTAGCCCCGTTCCGACGATCTCGGCGCGGAGCGACGAGACGTCCGCGAGCGCCGGATAGAGTGTCGCGGGCCGTAGATTGGCGAAAAGTCCCAGCTCTTTGCGAAGCGGCAGCAGCGCGCCTACTTCCGGCCGGAGCGAAGGCGGCTGAACGGAATCCCACTTAGGCCCGCCGACCGCCCCCAGAAGGACCGCATCGCTCTTGCGACAAAGCGCCAGTGTATCAGGTGGCAGCGGATGGCCGGTCGCATCGTAAGCAATTCCGCCGACCAGCGCCTCCGTTGTCTCGACGGCAAAACTAAACCGCTCGGCGGCGACCTGGAGCACACGCACCGCTTCGCCGACGATCTCCGGGCCGATTCCATCTCCCGGCAGCACTGCAATGTGAAACGTCATCTATTCTTCCCGTCTAGCTATGGATTGTTGTGGAGGCGAGCGCTCTGCTCCGCCGCCAGGAGCGTGTTCTTCAAAAGCATTGCGATCGTCATTGGGCCGACACCACCAGGAACCGGCGTAATATAGGATGCCACTTTGCGCACCGAATCGAAGGCGACATCGCCGACATCACCGAGGCGGCCCGCCACGCGGTTGTATCCGGCGTCAACGACGACTGCGCCGGGCTTAACCATCGCCGAAGTGATAAGCTCCGCACGGCCCACAGCCGCGACCAGAATATCCGCGCGCCTGGTAGTCTCGGCCAAATCAAGCGTTCTCGAATGGCAAATCGTCACCGTCGCATTCCGGTTGAGCAACATCATAGAAACGGGCTTTCCCAGAATAATACTCCGTCCCACAACGACCGCAATTTTTCCTTCGATGGGGATGTTGTAGCGATCCAGCAGTTCAATAATACCCGCAGGCGTGCAGGACAAAAACGCCGGCTCCCCATTGATCAGGCCGCCCAGGCTCATCCGGCTAATGCCATCTATGTCCTTGTCAGCGGAAACGCGGTCCAAAATCGCCGGTTCATGCAGGTGTTTCGGAAGCGGATGCTGGACTAGGATACCGCTTACCGCCGGGTCTGCGTTCAGGCCCTCGACCAGCGCCTCGGCGTCTTCCTGCGTGGCGTTCACGGAAAGCCGGTGAACGGACGACTCCATGTCGACCCAACCGCACGCTTTCTGCTTCATCGACACGTACGTCTCCGAGGCAGGATCTGCTCCGATCAGTACGGCGGCCAGGTGCGGCGCGCGGTTCGTAGCGGTTCTAAACTTTTTGACGCTCTGCGCGATCTCTGCGCGGATCGCTTTGGCAGTGGCAGTCCCGTCCAGCAGTGTTGCCCCGTCACCGCTCACTACTTGCGCCGTCGATGGTACGCCGCTCATACGTGTGCCAGCTCCTCTTCACTCGGGATGTCGTCTAAGTCAAGCTCTTCGTCCGGCCGATCGTCCGGTGCAGTTGTCGCTTCCGATTCCGGTATGGCGCCTGCCGATCCGGCCATCTTAACAACGATCGCCCCCAGGATACCATTGACAAACTTGCCGGACTCCGCGGTACTGTACTTCTTCGCCAGCTCTACCGCCTCGTTGATTGTAGCGCTCGCGGGGATATCGCGCAGATGCACCAGTTCAAAAGTAGCCATTCGAAGAATGTTTCGATCGACGGAGACCTGCCTGTCCAGCGCCCATCCTATCTCCAGCGCCTGAAGCGATCGGTCCAGCTCCTCGCGATTATCGTAAACGCCCGTCACCAGCTTTAAGGTAAAGGATGCTACTCTCAGCCAATCGAACGCCTGCTTCTCGACGACCTGGCCCGCGGGCCCCCACCGCTCCGACATGCCGCGCGTAAAGTGCCGCCAGCGCTGTACTACAAACTCGTGCGTCTCCTTGAGCTTGGCTCCCTCCGGCCGCGCCAACTGTGCTTCGCGCGCAAAAGTCCGCATTGCGGCGACCGGAAGACCCTCGCGGGCCCACATAAGGAAGTTCAACAGCAAGGCACGATCGGTGGCGGAGAGGGCGGCGTTCGATTGAACCGAGTCAGGCAGCGCGGCAAACGAAGATGGCAGCACTACCGCTTCCGACCTGCGCGGCATCTCCCAGAGCGCGTTATAGGATTGACGGCCAAGTGTAAAATCAATATCAGCCTTGGCCCAGAAATCCGCCGCGTCGAAAACCTGGCCGAAGCATTCTCGCAGCCCCATCTCCAGTTGTGCATCGTAATCGGGAAGCAGGTCGAGCAGATGGGCCGTTACAACATCTACGAACATCTCCTCCAGAAGCGAGCCCGCAATCGACCGGGATGCCCGATGTACAAAATCCTGCCGTAAGCGCTCTATCGCCGCCAATTGGCTTTCCTCAATCGACATCTTGCCGACGTCGGATTGATATAGTATTTTCAGTGCCCACTCGCGGGCTAATCGTCTCGAACTAATCACCGATAATGCTCCTGACAATGCGTGTGGGTAAGCGCGCCGTGTTTGGCGCAACTCTCCTTCCGCACACCTATTTTACTCTAGACCGGCGGCACAAATGAGGTAGAATGCCCTGCCCGTCAAAAAAAGACAGGCCCGGGTGGGCCTGTCCCAGTACACGCGGCTCGGCGCTGCCGAGCACTAACCCATTACGAACTTGAAGGCGACCGTGAGCGCCGCAGTTTCGCCGCTTCCGGACTTGCGTCCTTGCTCAACTTTCGGTTATCCGTCGGTTTGCTGTCCTCGGCATGGGCGACCAATACCGGCTTGCTGACGTCCTTAGTCAAATCTACAGGCGCACCCGAGACCGACTGGTTCCGCAATCCGCCTGTCGAGAGCGGGCCATCCGCCACCTTGCGCGCTTCCAGCGCTCGCCGAACCATGGCGAGGAACACCCCGATGCCCATCACGATCACTCCGACCCATACCAGATTGATCCAGGGCTTGTAGGTGACCTCGAGCGGCACGATCCAGGTACCTTTGGCCTGCGGCAGGCTGAATAGGAAGCGCGCCGTCCCGTTGTTAACGTCCATGCCTCGCGGATCCAGATAGACAACGCCCGGAATGTTGTTCTCGTCTCGCAGCTCCGCCACGGAAATATCGCGATTGGTTGTCGTACTATCTTTGCCGTCCGGCGAAGGCGTCATCTCAAAACCAGGGTTCGCTCGGACAACCTTGCCATCCGGCCCTTTGATCAGCAATGCAGCCGAAATAAGGCGGCCGCCGTTCTCTCCTGGCTGACCGTCGCTCTTCGCATATAGGAACGTGTACGGCCCCGCAGTGGCGGGCTGTCCCTTTTTCAATGTAATCACCGGATACGAAACCACAGGATCGTTGGCATAGCCAACGTACAGATCGTGGCCGAAGTACTTCCGAATGTGCGGCCAGCGAATGCGCTGAAGCGCTGTCTCCGACGACGCCGTGGCAAGGTTGTACACAAACCACTTAGGATCGACGACAAATGTTTTCGATCCGCCGGCATCCGCGGCGCCTTCACCCTCCGGCGGTGTAACGCGCACTTCGACCGAATTGTTTGGGTCGTAGTCCGGATTCATGGGAAAGGCTTCTCTCGCTCTTCCCGTAATCCGCTCGAACTCGAACTTGTATCCGAAAGCCTCTACCGGGCCGCCCTTCTCCTTGATCTCGAACCGCTTCGTCCGCTCGAAGGTATTGGAGGTGACGATACCGATCATCATCAGGCCGATACCCACATGCGCGACCCAGCCACCCGCGGAGAGCGGCTTGCGCGAGCGGAATACCTTGAACGCCAGTATTGAGTTCGACAGCGCGGCCAGGAATCCAAGCGACGCAAGCGCCATAACACTAATCCGCTGAACTGCCGGACTGACCCATGCCTGAGTCTTTTCTACCCACGCGGGATCGTCGAGATTGGCGGTCGCCTGTAGATCGCGCTG
>JAYTEU010000234.1:0-7194 GCA_043734985.1 Chthonomonadaceae bacterium | reverse complement strand
TCCGACCGGTCGGTGTGCCCGGGGCTGACGACGTTCACGCGGATGCCGCGCGGGCCAAGCTCCTGGGCGAGCACCGTGGACAGGTGGTTGACGGCCGCCTTGCTTGCGCCATAGGCGGAGAGGCCCTCCAGCGGGTCGTGGCCCGCCCCCGAGGAGAGGAAGACGATACTCCCACCGCGCCGGAGCATGGGGGCCGCCTCACGAACCACATAGAACGCGCCATGCACGTTCACCTCGAAGGGCCGCTTCCAATCCTCCGTCTTCATGCCGATGAGCGGACCGCTCGCACCGGCCGCCGCATCCAATATCAGGCAGTCGATCGCGCCTCCAAACCGCTCGCCCGCCGCCCGAACCACTGCGGACGCTTCCGCCTCCACGGCGATATCGGCTTGCAGCACAAAAGGGTCGCCGCCCAGCGCTCGCAGGTCGCCGAGTGTCCGCACCGCCGCCTCGCGGTCATTGCGATAGATCGCCCCAACGCGCGCTCCCGCGCCTGCCAGCGTCCGCGAGATCGCCCGCCCGATCCCCCGAGTGCCGCCGGTGATCAGCACGTTCCTGCCGGTAAAGTCGATATTCACGCTAATCTCCCGCTCCTTCGTACGCGCTCGCAAAGCTCCTGCGCCGCCGCCGTCCACACCGGGTAGTCGAACCAGAAACCGGCTTCCAGTAGCCGTCCGGGGATCACGCGACGGCTTTTCAGGACCAGTTCCGTCTCCGTTTTCAATAGGGTCGCGCCGACTTCGAGCATCCACGGCGCGGCGGGCAGGCCGACTTTGGCGCCCCAGGCGTCCCGCAGCGCGCGCATAAACTCGGCGTTTGTAATGGGAAGCGGCGCGGCAAGGTTGACGGGACCCTCGACGTCGTTGTGCGAGATCAGCCATGCGATCGCCCGTACGAAGTCGGCCTCGTGGATCCAGGAGACGTACTGCCGACCGTCGCCGGACTGCCCGCCCAGCCCGCAGCGTACGAGATTCAGCAGGGTGTCGAAAACGCCTCCCTTGTCCGGGCTCATCGTCATGGCGGACCGCAGCACGACCTTGCGCGTATTCGGCGTTACGGCCTCCGCGAGAGCGCGCTCCCAGGCGCCCGCCACTTCCGTGCTGAACCGCCATGTCTCCGGCACGTTCGGCTCCGAGCCGCCCAGAATGCCGCTTGCTTCGTTATTGGGCGCATCGTAACGGTGGGCGTAGATCGTAGCCGTGCTTGCCTGCAGCCAGACCCTCGGTGGGTGAACCGCTTTCGCAATCGCCTCGCCCACCGCCTTCACGGAATCCACGCGCGATTCGAGTATCTCGCGGCGGTTGTCCGCGTTATACCGGCAGTTGACGTTCTTCCCGGCCATGTTGATCACCACATGGCAGCCGTCGATCTCCTTGACCCAATCGCCGGACACGCTCCGCCCATCCCACCGGACGCCCCTCCATGGCGCGGGAATAGGGTTGCGACTCAGAGTCACGACCTCAATTCCATCGAAATGGAAAGCGCGGGCCAGCATCGTCCCAACCTGTCCGCCGCCTCCCGGTATCACAATCTTCATCGAGCGCCGCTCCGCATACCCGGAAGAACCTCCGCCACAGATTTCGCAGATTTCACAGATTTAATAACAGGGCGCGGGCGCAGTCAAAGCGTTAGACGAAGGCCTCGCGCAAAGACGCCACGGCGCAAAGAAACGCAATGAAATACTAAAGAATATTAATTACTATGAATGGCAGCCGCCAGACTGCGGAGATCGGGCAGCTCCAGGTCCGGGCGAACGTTGGCGGGAGGCGCGAGACCGGTGCCGGTCAGGCGGCTGGGGCGGTTGATCCACACGGTGGAAAAGCCCATCTCCTTCGCCGGAACGTGATCGTGGTGCAGACTCTGCGCGACGTGGAGGATTTGGCCGCGCGGCACGTCAAGACGCGCAAGAGCCGCCTCGAAATGCGCCTTGCGCGGTTTGTAGCTCCGAAGCTGCTCGGCGGTGATGATCTCGTCGAACTCGACGCCCAGGTGCGGGTTTGATTGGGCGAACAGCGCGTCGTCGATATTGGAGAGGATCACCAGCTTGAAGCGCGATTTCAGCCCCTTCAGCGCCGCCACGCTGTCCGGGAACGGCGGCCACTGCCCGACCGAATTCGGAAGCGCCGCGCGGTCCGCCTCGCTTAACTCCACGCCGCGCTCCGCCGCGATTCGAACGGCAATGTTCTCCAGAACGATCCGGTAGGGCTTGTAGTCTCCCGCCTCCTCCTCGGCCTCAAACCGGGTATAGAGCCGAAGGACCTGTTCTTCCGTGGGAGCGCCGCTTTCGCCCATGGAGCGTCCGTCATTGGGCTCCGTGACCGAATGCGGGAGATGCTTCTCAGTAAAAGTGCCCGCCGAACGAGCCATCAGCGGCATAAGCGCTTCAAGTATTCCCGTCTCCCAATCAATAAGCGTGCCGTAACAGTCAAAAGTCAAGTGAGTAAATCGCTCGAAATCCATGGTATGGACTCACACCTGCCAGGCGCGCCGCGCCTCTTCCATGGGCACGGTCTCGCCTTTGGTCCAGGCATAGTGCGCGGGTGGGTTTTCGCCGATCCAGCGCTCGTCCACCGGTTCGTCGGCGCGCTGGTAGCGGGTATCGCAGGAAAGGCGATAGCGATTGCTGGTGTTGGTCAGCGAGCCGTGCATCGTGAACATGCCGAAGATCACGGCGTCGCCCATCTCGAACTCGGTGGTCTGCCACTGGCCGCCGAACTTTTCCACCATCTCCATCGGATCGTTGGAGAAGGCCCCGGTCACGTGGTCGCGATCGACGTCCATCTGCCCGTAGGTCGCCTTCACCCGCTCGAAGCCCTCGCCGCGATGCGACCCGACGAGCAGCGCCAGCGGCCCCATGTCGTACGAGACATCGGTAATAGGGGTCCAGCAGGTATAGAGGTTATGCGTGCCGCGGCCCATATAGACGATGTCGTAGTGCGCGCCGCTAAAATCGCCTGGGCCTATGACCCGCAGCCATTTATAATCGAACGTAAGGACGTCGCTGCGCAGGAAGTGAGCGAAAAAATCCAGGATGCGGTGCGATTCAACGAGGTCGAGGAAGGTCTGGTTTCGGGTCAACGCCTTGCTCCCGCCCAGAAACGCGCCTCGCGCTCCCGCCTTCACAACGCCCTCGCTGACCGGAAAGGAGGTGTCGATCTGGTCGTTCTCCGCCAGGTTGCCGAGGATCATATCCCGTACGGCCTGCACCCGCGCGGGATCGTGGAGCCCGCGCAGCAGCAGATACCCGTCCTCCGCCATGCGTTCCCGCAGTTCGGACGGTTCGTGCAGTATCGCGTTGGAATCGCGCAGGGTGCCCAGGTACTTACTGCCGATCTCCATTTCCTGCTTTGCAACAGTCACTTTCACGGCGTCCTCCTCCCGCACAGGATCGAACGCTTGTAGGTTCGCTCCCGATCGGCAATCCTCCTCCGCCAATCGTCGGCAGGAAAGCGCCGGTCACGAACGAAGAGCCGGATGGCTCGGCCCTCCTGATAGCGGATAGATCGCCCGTCGCCGTAGACCACTTCATCCATATCCCGCCAACGGGCAGCCATCCCTCGCCGCATAGATAATCCAACGAATAACCAAAGAGACGCGCTAAACCACTGCTGGTAGCGTACTGCATAGCACGCTCGTCACTGTGGAATCGCGTAGACAAATAATCCTGGGAACATCTATTGATCGAGTCCACTCTATACTTTGCCTACTACGATCGCAGTTCGCGTCTCTCGGTCCTGGGTTCCATGTGCGCGTATAACTTTTGTTGGAAGCAGGAACGTCGAATCGGCCGTATAGTGGATGTGTGGTGCTGGCAGCTACCTCATAATTTGGTAACGGACCAGCGCATACGTGACATGCGGAGCGCGTGGTAATTTACGTACTTTATGCAAAAGCATAGGGATAGTCGATGGAAAACCGGCCATGCGCGGTAATGAGTTGCAAAGTGAAAGACGATTGAAACGTATTGCGCAGATTGTCTTTGTAACTCTCAGAGGCATGCGCTCGGTTAATAGCGGCCGCCGAGATACGCTGTTCCGCTGATGCGAAGCATCCAATAAAGATAGCACAATAATGACACACCGCATCGCAGGTAACTGCCTGGCATGACAGCGGTACCGGATTCGCAATACGCGGGGAGGTCAATGAAATGAAACGTCTTACACACACCTGGTGGGTATTCGGACTCAGAGGTCTGTTTGCCATTCTCTTCGGCGCAGCGGCATTCCTTACTCCCGAGCATACGCTCAGAGCACTGGTTCTGTTGTTCGGCTGTTATGCTCTGGCAGACGGACTCCTTGCGATCTGGACAGCGTTCAAATCAACGGACCGAAAGGACTTCATGCGTGCTTCCCTTTTCGCGGGCATCGTTGGTCTTGCCCTTGGAGTAGGCGCGCTCGCAGCACCCCATGTCACGGAGATGGCGCTCGTGTACCTGGTGGCGGCCTGGGCCATTCTTACCGGCGCCCTAGTGATATTCGCCGTGGATCGAACCGACCATGTCACGCTCAACGCGTGGCCGCTGGGTCTCTTTGGACTGGGTTCTATTATCGCGGGAGGACTGCTTTTGCTCTATCCGAGGCTGGGAGCGAGCCTCCTCATCATGCTGCTCGGCAGCTATGCGCTTGTCTTCGGCGTGATCCTGCTCCACCTTGCATGGAGGCTCTATGTGCATCACCAGCATGGGAAGCACCCGATGGATTTGCGCAATCTCAATGGGAGCGGTTAGGATAAGGACCATGATTCGGAAGATATTGTTATGCACCGACGGCTCGGAAGGCGCCCTGCGCGCGGCTCGCACTGTTGCGGATCTCGCACGGCCGCTTAGAGCCGAAGTCGTACTCGCAAGTGTTTTCAGCCCGCCTGTCGGAGCGGCACTTTGGACGAATGAGCCCCTGCCTCTGAACGTGGAGGACGTTCTCCACTCGGGCGAGTCCGTCAGGACGGTGCTTACCAAGGAATCAGCGGCTATCCTAGCGGCGGCCGGTGTCACCTATCGTATTAGCGTCGAGACGGGAGATCCGGTTCAGTCGATTCTCGATCTCGCGCAGCGTGAGGAGGTTGATCTGGTCGTGGTGGGTAGTCGTGGGCTGGGTGGGTTTCAATCGCTCCTTCTGGGAAGTGTATCGGACAGTTTGGCGCATAACGCGCCTTGCCCGGTTCTCATCGTTCGATAGTTCGATGCCACCGAGTTCCCGCAATTTTCTTGGAAAGGAAGTGTTATGAACCAATTGCTCACCTTCGCAAGAGCGTCGGCATGAAAAAGCGGAATCACTTTGATGGGTGGTCACTTCTCGTGATAACGATAACCCTGATCCTATTCTTGACCGCGCTCATCACCACGGGTTTCACGCATGACTTGCTCCTTGAAGCAGGTGTTTTCCTGGTGTCCGTGAAGCTGATAGTAATGAGCCACAAGAACAGCATTGCCAACGAATCCATTCATCAAAAATTGGACGAGGTTCTTTCAGCCTTACTTCCGACAAAACGGTCTCATTCGCCTGCCATTGCATTCGATCCCGATCCATTCCGAGACGATCGACCGTCCACTAATGCACGGGGTGAATAGAAGCTAACTTAGCATCAGCATTAGTAAGGCTACAGGAGACCGCCAGTAGTGATAAAGGATATTGCATCCGCGTCGCCGGGACTCTCTCACGCGGAAGCAGCGCTTCGCTTGCAGAAAGACGGATTCAACGAACTGCCTTCGGCAAAACCGCGAAGCCTCTTTGCCATTGCGATTGGCGTGGTGCGCGAGCCCATGTTGCTGCTGCTGGTGTCGTGTGCTGTCATCTACATTTTCCTGGGCGACAAGGAAGAGGCGCTGATGATGGTCAGCGCCGTGTTCGTGGTCATGGGAATCACGTTCTACCAAGAACGGAAGGCCGAGCGCACTATGGAGGCCCTGCGCGACCTTTCCAGTCCGCGCGCCCTTGTTATTCGGGATGGGGAGCAAAAGCGCATTGCCGGACGTGAAGTCGTTCCAGGAGACCTACTGATCCTTGTCGAGGGTGACCGTGTTCCGGCGGATAGCATACTCCTCTCCGGCCACAATGTATCGGTTGATGAATCGTTGTTAACCGGTGAGTCCGTCGCCGTCGGTAAACTGGCGAGTGCGGCAGACATAGCCATGGAGCGTCCGGGCGGCGATGGGCTGCCGTTCGTGTATTCGGGTACTCTCGTCGTACAGGGGCGTGGGACGGCGCTTGTCAAGGCTACAGGCATCGGCACGGAAATCGGTAAGATAGGACGGAGCCTGCAAGCTGTCGGGCAGGAACCCACGCTGCTGCAGAGAAGTACGAAACGCCTCGTGCGTATATTTGCCGTTGTCGGCCTCTCTCTCTGTCTTCTTGTAGTGCTGGTCTTCGGTCTCACGCGCGGCAGTTGGCTCAATGGGCTTCTAGCCGGAATTACGATGGCGATCTCCATGATCCCGGAAGAATTCCCCGTTGTTCTTACCATTTTTCTGGCGCTTGGCGCCTGGCGTATCGCGCAGAAAAATGTCCTTACCCGCCACGTTCCCGCCATAGAAACACTTGGCGCTGCAACGGCTCTTTGCGTGGATAAGACCGGTACACTTACGCAAAACCAGATGTCGGTCAGTAAACTTTGCGTAAACGGCGCGATACTCGACCTGAACGCAGAGGCGCTGCCGGAGGCTTACGCGGAACTCGCAACATTCGGGATTCTGGCGAGTCAGCCTGATCCCTTTGACCCGATGGAAAAAGCGATCCACGAATTGGGCTCACAAACGCCCTCTCTCCCACCTGCATCCCGAAACGATTGGAAACTTGTGCGGCAGTATTCGTTGTCGCCGCAGCTTCTGGCTATGTCGCATGTCTGGAAGGCTCCGGATAATCCTGACTGGATCGTCGCGGCGAAAGGTGCGCCCGAAGCCATTGGCACACTATGCCGCCTGGATGCAGGCCGGAAAGAGGAGTTGGATATTGAGGTCAAAGAGCTCGCACGGCAGGGGCTGCGGGTGTTGGCAGTCGCCAAGTCGAGGCGCGATGAGGAAACGTTGCCCGACGAACAGCAGGCGTTTGCGTTCACCTTCGTGGGGTTGATCGCCCTGGCGGATCCCGTACGCCCGACGGTTGCTCGCGCCGTAGCGGACTGCTATACCGCAGGTATCCGAGTCATCATGATTACGGGTGACTATCCGGATACGGCCCGAAGCATAGCCCGGCAGATTGG
>JAYTEU010000233.1:0-4998 GCA_043734985.1 Chthonomonadaceae bacterium | reverse complement strand
GGCATCATCGGCTCCTGCCGCGTCGCGAACCAGCAGCCGACCATCTGTCCGCCGCCGAAGGCGCTCATGCCGTTGTTGAAGGGGCCGGTCGGCACGTAGACCATCTTGTCCAGCGCGCCGGTCGCGAGATCGCGCACATAGCCGACATTCAGCGGCCCGGTCACGTTAGCCAGGCCGATCACATTGGGATACTGGTCGGTCGGCGCGACTCCCGTTGCATTGCCGACGCCGCCGTTTATCGCCACATTGTTGAAAACGCTTCTGCCGGTAATCGGATCGACCGCAACGACGCGCCAGGGATTGTTCGGACTGTTGGTGGAGTCGTTTATCACCGTGAACAGGATGCCCTCGGAAAACGCGGGCGACGGGCCGGGAATCTTAGTACCGTGGCCGTCGACCATCAGCGAGCCGGTATCGACATTGGTTTCGGCCTTGACTGTCCAAAGCAAAGGGCTTGTCACCATCAGGCGACCGGCGGCATTGCGCGGAAAGGCGTTGAACGCCAGCGTTATGCCGTTACTCGCGGTCACGGTGACGATATCGACCGGATTGGAGGCGAGCAGCGAGTTGTTCGCCGCTATCAAGGTTGGCGTCGAGACGCGCGTTCCCGCTCCAATACCGAACGTCTTGAGGTCCACGTTCCAGATCTGATCGTAGGGCGTGCCGTAAATCAGGTCCGGTATGCCGTCGTCGGCGTTGAGGTCGCCGTCCAGATCCTGCTCGGGGCTGGCATCGTAGGCGTGAAGGATGTTCTCGCCGTCTACCCAGAACACGACGCCCTTATGGATAACCGCGCCGGAGCCGTCGCCCGCCGGGACCACGGTGCTGTTGGGCGCAGTCTGCCACTTGCGGCCAAGATCGCTGCCGATGTTTTCGCGCGTGCCGCCGGACCGCCGGGTGTTGACGCCGTGCGTTGGAATGGAGCTCGTCCAGGCGACCAGGTTGTAGGCGAACTTAATGTCGCTCGCGAGGACGCCCAGCACGATCTCGCCGCTGATCGCCCCGGAGTTGCCCCCTACTACATTGGCGCCGCCCACAAAGCTGTTGATGCCGGTCGCAATTCCGGCGGAGCTGATGAGCAGATGCCCCGCGCCGAAATCGCCCGCGCTGATCAGCGGCACTCCGGCCTGCATCACGATCGGCGCCACGAAGTGCGGGTTGACGAGCTGATTGTGGACCGCGTCACGGTGCGACATGTGGGTCAGAGCCGCGGATCCCAGTCCAAGAAACTGCGTGTCGTACGCGGAGAAGCCGAACGGGAAGTTGACGAGCGGATGGTGGGACGTGTTGAGCTGGGGCGTACCCGCCGGGAGCGCCACGTCGAACGCGACATCCGTTACAAAGGGCGCCGCCTGGTTAATGTTGGCCCCGCCCTCGTCCTCCAGCCAGATCGTTCCGCCGCTGTCCGCGAAGCGCCGTATCTTGTCGCGCTCGTCCGCGGAGAATTTGATGGCGCCGTTGCGAGAGGCGATCAGCACGATGTCGAACTGCTGAAGGTCGTCGGCGGTGATGGTGTCGAGATCGACCTCCCAGTAACCGCCCATGTTCTTGGAGAGGGGCGCGCCGATGCGGAACACGTTCGATTCCGGCGTTCCGTTCTGGAAGGACGGGTCGACGGCGCCGCCGCGGTTCTTCCAGCGCAGATACATGTCGCCGGTGATAGTCGCGGAGGCGAGCGGGTTGATGAACTCCCAGCCGTTGGGCTTCAGATCGGAGCGCCGTTCCATGACGTAGAAGACGTACGGAACCAGGTTCTCCTTGCCGAAGGCAACGGTGGTCGACGCGCTGGAGACCAGAACGCAGGCGCGAACCTGCCGCCTGTCACTCGCGTAACTGGTAGCGTCCGCGCGCGACTCGGCATGGAGGCCGAACAACAGCGCGGCGGCGAGCGCGATCGCAGCGATACCGCGCCCCGCACACTTCTGAATGAATGTTCGCATGGTATTCATCATATCTCCGGCAATCGGCAATCGGCAATCGGCAATCGGGAAATTCCCGTCGAATGCGCTGCCGCCTACTTCAATTGGTCTTACGGTTGTCTTGTCACTACTGCCTACTGCCGATTGCCGATTGCCCGGTATCTTACGGTGCGACCGCCTGATCGCTGGAGCCGTAGTAAAGCAGGCCCGGGCAGACGGGCAGGCGCGGCATTGCGGGGAGCGTCTGGTAGAACGGCTGCGCCGGGTTCAGCACGTTGTTCCGCTTGATAGTGCGAATGGCGTTTGCCATCCGAATGGCAGGCGTCGCGTAGGTTGCGATGCTGGTCGGCCGGAGGTACGGCATCGCCAGCGCGGGATCGTAGACAAAGCGCAGGCCATGGGTGATGTTCTGCTGCTTTTGCGTGTAGGTGCGGTAGTCGGCCGTTCGATCCTGCGCGGGACTATAGTCGACGTTCCAGTTGGCGTTGTTTATGGTCGCGTCCTGTCCCGCAAGATGCTCGTCCGGGACCGCCAGGTTCGTTCCGCCATACACTGTCGGGATATAGCCCCAGTGCGTGAGCCATGCTGCTTGGTCGCCCGGGCTGGCCGTGTAGTTTTGCACAACCGAACCGCAGACCGTGATCCGAACGTCGAGCGGCTGCTTATGGAAAGGGAACACGTTCTTGCGGATCATGTCCGGCGTGGGAGCGCCGCCCTGCTGAATCCGCAGTCGCTCGTCACCGGTGTACGATGGGCGAACGCCGGTGGCCCGGAAGTTCTGGAACGTGTCGTTCGGGTCCGGGTTAAACTCGTAGCCGGGTATGACGAAGAACGACTTCTCCTGCGCATAGAGCATCGCCTCGATACGGATATCGAGCGGGGCGACCATTCCGCCGCCGAACAGGTAGTCCTGCGTGCCGGCGTTGCTTACAAGCGGCGCGGCCGTCAGGTCCAACTGGTACCGGAGAATGTTGTCCACGCCGGGCGTCGGCACGAACGTGGGCGTCGCCGCGTTGCCGTTGGGCAGCCGCAGATCGAATGCGCGGCGCTCGAAGTTCGGCGCAACGGCCGAGAGCGTATCCGCAAGGGCGTAGGTCTCCGGCGGAAGGCCGGGCCGCAGGAACGGGTAGAGGGCATCGCTGCCGGTGCCCGTGGCGGTGTTTCCGTTTCCGCTGGCCGGGTTTATCAGCAAGTTAATGAACGCCTGGCCCTGCCCCGCGTTGTCGGAGGCGGCGGCGTGGCGCAGCATCAGGAAGAGCGGGCTCGGGTTGCCGCCGGATACGTACGCGTCCACCGGCTCGCCGAAGCTGAAGCTGGTGTCGATCCCCGACCGCGTCAGGCCAAGCTCGGTGTAGAAGTCCGTCAGATCCGGCGTCGTGGTTCGCCAGGCATTGTTCTGGTTCTGCGGCGACTGGAACGCGGTCGTGTTGACCGTCACGTAGTCCTTGGCGAGAATGGCGCAGGTGGAGGCCCGCTCCAGATGGACGACACCGCCCTGCCGGTATCCGTCGCCCTTGACGAGGCTGCCTTCTATATACGCGGAGCCGCCTGAAACGATCGTCAGGTGTACGCGGCTGAGCTTTAGCTTCGAGTTGTCCGGGCTATCCGGATTGTAGGTCTGCTCGTCGGTGATGCCCGGGTCGGTAACCGCGCCGTAGACGCCCTTGACCCGAACGTTGCCTTCCGCCATGATGACGACGTTGACGCCGTAAGAGTTCTTGTCGAAGGACGGCTTGGCCGGGTCGGGCTCGTCGCCGTCGTGCGGGATTATGGGCAGATCCTGGCCGCCGGTGATACTGGCGTACGTCGTGCCGTCCGGGAATCGGTACTGCCTGCGCGCCGCATCCGCGAGCGGGATATCGATGACGTTGCCGCCGCCGGAGCCGGAAGCCGGGTTGCCCTGCGTGCCGCCATTGATCGGATCGCCGTTCGGCTTCAGGAAGACCTGGCCATCGCTTCGCGTCATGCGTATCTTATTGCCAAGCAGCTCGATCAGAACGCCCGGCGGCTTGTAGAACGGCCCGCTCCAGTGGCCCTGCGAGCTGCCCGCGGAGTTGAGCCACTCGCTGCGCAGTGAGAGGCCGCCGCTCACGCCGGGCGCGCTCGTCTCTTTCTGCTGATCGGTAAAGTTCTCGATATAGATTCCCCGCCCGTATCCCCGCTGGCCGCTGTTGAAGTTACCGTTGTACCAGTAACCCGATTCGCGCGTAAGAGCGCGATAGCGCAATACACCGCTGCCGTTTACGAACGTATCCACGACCGGCGGTTCCAGACGCGGTACCCCACGCGCCCCGCCCGTCAGATCGCTCGTCGATTGGCCGTCCCGCACCAGACCCTGGAACGTGCTGAAGAGCGGGTCCGTGCTGGACCGGATACCGAGATTTGCGTTCGGTGTCTGCCCTCCCAGGCTCGCTGTATTGGTATCGTACGGCAGGTTAACAAAGCACTGAAGGTCGTTGTCATTCAGGATCGTGTCGGCATTAGCGTCGCCGTTGTTAACATCCTGGGTGGGAAGCAGCGAGATAAGGCCCGAAACCAGCAGACTCTCCGGTGATGTGTTGGGCGCTCCGCCCGCGGTTGTCCCACGCGGGCTAAAGTAGAAGAGCGTATTGCCGCCAAATCTAACGTTGCCGTTGACCCGCACGCCTCCGCCGATGATGATCTCGGTACCGTTTACACCCGAGGGATGAAGCACGACGCTGGGATCGCCCAGGATCATTGCCGGGTCGAGTCCAAAGGCAGGAGCGCCGGGGGTGCTTGCTCCCTGCGCCGGTATCCCAATGAAAGACTCCTGCGCGCGCCTATCCTTACCAGTAACGTAGAGCAGATAGTCCGTAAGGCCGATCTGCTTGTAACCGATCAGCTCCCGGCGAAGCTGCGGCGCGTTACCGGTCTGAACGAAGACGGTCGGGTCGAGGCCCTGGCCGAGGTCGCCGGAGCGCCCGACGGACTCGATCTTGATCAACTGGCTGCGCGGGTCGTCCGGATGGGGATCGTAGGTCACGCGAACGAGATAGCGACCGCCCTGCGTGAATTCGCGCGTGAAGCCTTGAGACAGCCAGCGGTAGTCCGGGTCCGT
>JAYTEU010000232.1:0-6417 GCA_043734985.1 Chthonomonadaceae bacterium | reverse complement strand
GATCTCGTCGAGCCGCTTACGGTACCAGGGAACATACTCGCTCAGGTGTCCGTTGCTCTCCGTGCTGTAGTAACCGAAGCGCTTCAGCATGTCTATACGGACCTTCTCCGTCTCGGGATACTTCGGGTGCAGAGTGAACAGATCGTAGAGCATCGGGACCAGGTCGTACTCGCGCCAGAGTGCCTTCAAACACCATGTTTGATGGTTGATGCCGGAAAAAGTGAACTCGATATCCTTCCGATGCACCTTCTCTTCCGGCCCGATCCGCCCCTCTTTGCGCGCCCAGTGCGTAACGCAGTCCGCGATCTGATGCTGCGCGCCCTGAACGCCGTGGCACAGTCCGACCGTCTTCACGCCGCCGTACTTATTGCATGCCCAGGTCAGCATCGCCATGGGGTTGGAGTAGTTGAGGAACAGCGCGTCAGGCTTCGCGACTTCGCGAATGTCTTTGCAGAAATCGAGCAGGGCTGCGATCCCGCGCTGGGCGTACATGATCCCGCCGGCGCAGATGGTGTCTCCCACGCACTGGTCGATCCCGTACTTCAAGGGGATATCGATGTCGGTCTGGAATCCCTCCAGCCCGCCCTGACGGATCATGCAGATCACGTAGTCGCAATCGGCGATCGCGGCGCGGCGATCGGTGGTCGCAACGATTTTGGCGGGCAGTTCGTTCCCAGCGATATCTCGTTCGGCCAACTGCTTCACCATGTCCAGATTGTGCGGGTTTAGGTCCGTGAAGGCGAAGGTGGTGTCGTCGAACTCCGGCACGGCGAGGAGGTCGGCCATCAGGCGGCGGGTAAAGCCGATGGACCCGGCTCCTATCATCGCGATCTTGAGGGGCATTGTCGTGTCGTCTCCTTGCGGTCAAATGTTAGCGGAGGGCTTTGTCAGGAAGCCCAGTCTTCGGCCTTCAAGTCGGGGACTCTGCCAAAATCGGAGAGGTTGCGGGTCAGCAGAGTGGCGTCATTAGCAATTGCGATTGAAGCGATCTTCAAGTCCATTGTGCCGACGCGGATTTTCGCCTGCCGCAGTCGCTCGAAAACTTCGGCGGCCCGTTCATCATACTGGATAACCGCCATGCGACAATAGATTTCCAGGTGACGCTTGAGGAAGCCATAGGCGCGTATCCGAGCCGTTTCCGTCTGAAGCCGTGCCATATAAGCCAGCCACCCTCGCGTCTGTTCCTCGTAACTGACAATGGTCGTTGCAATATCGTCCGGAGGATAGCGCTTCAGACGCACTTGAAGAAGTTCCGCCTCCGGGCCTTCACGCTCCAGAACGGTCATCGGTTCAGTATCAAGCAGAACCAAGTTCTGCTTCCGCCGTCTCGCCGCCCTCTTCGTCGTACTCCATCCGCTGTGACTCCCGCCACTCTCGCCCCAAACGCACAGCCTCATCAAACTCCGGGCAGTCCTTGAAGACACCTACAATCTGCTTCCATCCCGGCTCGGTAATCCGTGGCGACTCTGCTTGCAACTGTTGTTTGAGTTGTGCGAGTTCCTGTTCCATTGCGGTCATTCGGTCTTCCAGTGTTCGGGTTGCCATCCGCCTATTTCTCCTTCCGTTTCGCCTTCAGTTGCAACAACGAGAGCCATTCTGCCAGGTCGACGAGACTCTGCGCCTTATGGAATTCATTTTCGGTCAAGAATTGCCCTGCATCCTGCCTGTCGAGCAGTTCCTGAAGGCGTTGATGCAGTCCTATCGGCAAGTGAAAGTCTTCCCACCCGGCAGGCATCTCTCATTTCAACGATAACCGATGAAGACATCTAAACACCCTTTTCAAACAACCTACGTTCAGTACCGGAGAGCGCGATTCGCGGTGCCTAAGACGATGCTATATATCCGCATCGCCCTCTTTTTTGTTACGATTGTTTGCTATTCCTCTGATTCGTGCCGGCACCTGCGATAGAAGTCTGTTTTGTTGCGCTATATGGTTCAGAATTCCTTCGATAGGATGAACTCGGTATTGATATACCAATCGTTATGGGCTGTTTTTCGCGCACTCGCCGCAGACAAAATCCAACGCGCCCAAGACACCGGCAAGGTCTTCAATTCCATACTGGTCTGTCTCGAAAATATCGCCGGAACGAGTGAGTTTATAGAACTGCCAGCCTTGACCGTTGCTCACGATGCCGTACACATCTATGTCCAGATTGCGCTGCCGGTTGTTCCAGCGACATGCCGCCATCTCCGCCAGGCATTGGATGAGACCCTTCTCAAAGTCATCTCTCTTGGCTTCCGCCACACAAAGCAGGGGCGTCGCCATATATGCCCGTTTCGGGGCAATGACATAGTCGGCAATTCCCGTTGTCGTATCCGTATTCAGTACCGCCTCTTTCCATACCTTCAGGTTAGGGTGCAGAGGAACGATCTCTACAAAGAGCGCATCTATCAGCAGCGTCTTTGCCGGTTCCGACGACCTCAAGTCAAAGGACTCCAAACGTCGAAAGATCTCATTGAGCGTCTCGCCTGGTGGACGCGGCGGGGCGTTCAACTGCCACGGAGTCAGGCTGTCTCGTCCAACCAGTCGCATGGCCGCTTCCAGCGTCATCCCGGAGTAGTTTTGCTTTTGCTTTGGCGTCCGGTTCATTCGACAAGTCTCCGTAGTCATACTCTGTAATGGATCGGCAGCGCGATCGATCGAAGTCGTTTTACACATCGATCCGTGCTGATAGATTGTACCCCGAGGCAAAGCGCGGTAATGCGCGCTATAGCAAGTGCTCGACGGTCACATCGGGCCATTTTTCCGCCAGGTATTCGACTACCAGGCGACGGTGGCAGTGCTCCGGGGTCTCTTCGCTGCAGAGCAGGCAGGAGTCGTTCAGCAGTTCCGGCAAGAGCGCATCCTCTATCCTGCGCTCAATCAAAAGGGCGCGAAACTGCCGTTCGTAGACACTCCAATCACCCTTTCGCTTCTTGAATTCGTCCAGCATCTCCTGGGTCGGCGCGAGGAGGCGCTCGTGAAGATATTCTATCCCGCAGATCGCC
Source organism: Chthonomonadaceae bacterium (assembly GCA_043734985.1). Classification (GTDB taxonomy): domain Bacteria; phylum Armatimonadota; class Chthonomonadetes; order Chthonomonadales; family Chthonomonadaceae; genus DATGJU01. The sequence goes on along the minus strand of JAYTEU010000232.1, from coordinate 3,429 downwards.
CGCAGGAAATAGGCCAGGTCGTCGCGCTTGGCAAATCCGGCGAGCTGCGATACGTTGTTGAGGCGCGTATCGATGAGACGCCGTACGCCTGCGTGTTTGAGGAGCGTGAAGAAGGTCTCCGCGCTCTTCTTGGTGAAGCCGATCGTGAATACCTTTACGGCCAACTCTCGTCCCTTTCCAGGGTCGTTCCGGGCCGTGGCGGCGTGTAGGCGATCTTTTGGCCCTGGAGATCATACGCCTGCTCGATAAGCTCTTCTTCGGTGTGGAACAGGTCCGGATAGACGATTTTAAGCGAGTCCATCATGCGGTACTCCGCCTCCTTTTGCGTCTCGATCTCGCCGGTATCCAGGATATGGTGGATGGCATCGGTTTCCGGCCGGAGGCGACGGCAGACCAGGATCGTTCTATGGCAGGTCAGAGGGTCTTTCTCGGCGCACATCAGCGCGACCTTTAGTGTTTGCATCGCCTTCTTGAACCGACGCACGCCGGCTTGAAACGCCTCGGTCTCGCCAAGGCGCGCGTAGTCCACCCGGCCATCCCGGTAGCAGGCTGCATCGTCCGTCCGCGCGCCGAACTCCTTGCCGAAAAAGGCATAACGGATCCCGGCGTTCCTCAGACTCGCCTCAATCGATTCGCGGTTGAACTGCGGGCAATACTGGCTATAGGGGCTTGACCGCACATCGCATACCGCCTCGATTCCGTGCGCGGCCAGAAGCTCAAGGAAGCGCTCCGTGGTGTGGTTCGAGTGTCCGATGGTGTACAGGGTGACTTGCATGTTGGATCTCAAATCGTAGGAAGCGGGTGCGCGCTCAGGATTCCGTTTATTTGAACGTAGCAACGCCTGGGATTGAACTCGCCGTCGTTTCCGGCATAGCCGCGAGTCAGTCCGATGCGAAGCACAAGAGGCTCGCCGGGCGGCATCGTGTCCAGCCAATCGTTGGCGCCGCGAACGCCGAGACCGCTGCCGTCCGGGTCGAACCGGGTGCGCAGTCCGTCGCAGGTTACGGGAAGGATGTACAGTTCGCCGTCCGCATCTTCGAAGTGCAGCCGCAGCCGACTGTTGGAAGCGGCTCGAAATTGTACGCGTTTTCGCGTCGTCCGCACTCCGCCCAGCGATCGGCATTCGGTTCCTTCGATGACATACCGGTTTTCCAGCGGCCTGCGATCGAGCAGTTGGGCGATCGTTTCATAGGCGGACGGAAGCATCGCGGAAAATAGTTCCTCGCCGCTCCAAACCTCCAGTTCGTCCATTCCGCGCTTCAGGATCATGTCATCCAGGTTGTGTGGAGGCGTTCCTTCCGGCCGCGCCGACCAGCCGCTGACATTGACAACCTGCCCGGGGCGATAGGCGGGCTGAAACTCGTCGAATAGCCAGTTTTCGCCTTTGGGCCGGAGCGGGCGAGCCATCTTCCGGCCGTGAAGATCGTACGCGGCGATGCAGTAGTGGTCTTGGAGCATCCGTGTCACTTCGGTGATGAGCAGCGGATGAAACTCGGGCGCCGGGTATCTTGATCGCGCCGCATCCAGCGTATTTGGACCTCGCTCACACACGTCGGCCGTCATCCGTCCGGGCCGGTCAGTCGGTGGTTTGTCGCGAACGCCCGTCTCCAATGCGCGAATTGCCGCATGGAGCGCCCGGACCACGTCGGCGCGCTGGTATGGCCCGGCCGCAGGATACACCTCGCCCGTTGCAGGGTCGATACCGTCGGCCAGTAATTGGAGGATTCTCAGCGTTTCAGACGTTTCCATCCGCGATACATCCGGTGAACTTCGCTCAGTGTCTCAAATTGTGGTAAAACGGCGATTTGACCTAATGATTGGTTAAGGGTAGGCCAACACCGAAGAAGAAACGCAAACTCTTGCTGCGCCCACCGTTTACGAAACCGACCGAAATGCCAGTCCCGCCGCGGGTGTGAAACATCACGCCGACGCTGCTTGCGGCGGCCACGTCGAACTTCAATTTCGTGCTTGTTTCTCCAACAAGATCCCACTGGCGTGCGAGCGGAAGCTGGGCTCCCACGAATGTGCCGGTATCGCTTACTCCGCCAATTCTGTCAGACGATCGACCCGACTTGACGCCTGAATGCAGTGTCGCCACGACGCGATTTCCGTTTAGAAATCGATGGCTTACAATTCCGGCAACGGAGGACTCGAGATGGTCGTTGCCAACATAGCCTCCCGCGATCGCAAACGCTGGGCTGCTGCGCGTATCCGGCACGATCTGGTACTTAAGAAAGCCGCCCATGTGCGTATGGGACGGTTCGCCACTCTGCTGATGGTAAGCGATAAGTGCGCTCACTTGAAGCCTGTTTGTTGGCGTGTAGGTGACTGAGAAGGGATAGTAGCTCGCGTCGGCGCCGGAATTTTCGGACTGGGTAAAGGCGGCGGCGTACGTGCTGAACTGATGAGGGCGGCCGATAAATGCTGTCGGATGAACGAATAGACCGCCGGGAGCGTAGGGAGTTTGCGCCTGCGCATTGGGCGCCGCCGCAGCAACAGCACACGACACAATCATTATGCCAATTGTGCGGATGCTCGCCCGTAGGAGTGAACTGCCATTCGACACGTAGTGGTCGGAATGCCCGCCATCGATGTCGACAAAGTTGCGGCGTAAGTTAAGTATCATCTCAATTCTCCATCGGACCGGCCGGGCGATAAGAGGGTGTGCAAAACGCGTGGAAAACGCCCCCTAACCCCAATGCCTTTCAAATAAGAGCCAGTTAACCATTGAGTCCGCGTAGGCGGACTTCGTAAACTTAGACCGGCATTTCAATGCCGCGTCACCGCGCGCCCTTATTTAAACGGCATTGCCCCTAACCCCCCAATTCTGGGGGGACAAGCTGGATTACTGCGCTATATCTCCCCCAAAATTGGGGGCCAGGGGGCGCTTTTTCCACACACTCTAAGAGCCCTGGATGATCCATCAATGCAAGGTGAAAGATAACCGCGTCCTGGAAAATCACGGTTGGATTTTCCAAAGTTGCGACCGAACGTGTAAACACGGCATTTTCGTCCGGAGGACGTCCGGCCGCAGGCCCATTTGCCGGGTCGTTTATCGACCCGGCCGCTCCGCTTAATCCTGTGTCAGCAGCTCCGCAAGAACTGCCCCGCCGTCCATCGCCGAGAACTTCACTTCGGCTGCCATAAGGAAATCACCATTGTCATGGGAGCGAATGACGCCTTCGAGCGCCGCCAACTCACACTCCTCTTCCGGCGTCGTCGAGGACTGAAGCAGCGTCCGTATCCGGGCCGCTGCGGTAAAAAGGACGGCGGCGGATTTCGCCCGCACTCGAGCAGTCCGACTCCTGGCGAGCGCGCACAGTATTACCGGTACGATGTCATGGTGATGGGTTTCCGAGCAGATTGCAATTGCCTCGCGCGCTGACACGTCGGCAACCTCGTGTCGGTCCAGACGAGATGCGGCCTCGG
>JAYTEU010000231.1:0-3967 GCA_043734985.1 Chthonomonadaceae bacterium | reverse complement strand
GTGTGCAGGATCGGGATATCGTTCATCCAGAAATTCGCGACGTCCGTCGGAGTGAAATCGGGGCCGTGCCGCTTCATGATGGCGAGGCCCGTGGTCGTGTAGTTCGTATCGTCGTCTTCCGGCATCGCGGAGACGAAATCGGCGAATTTCGCGCCCGACTGAGCATCCTTGAGGCTGTACTTCTCGCGTACTTCCGGCGTGGCAACATCGTACCGGAAGTAGTCCGCCAGCGGCCAGCGGCCCAGATCCTTCAGGTAGCCCCACATCCGGTCGCGCCGCCACCCTTCCACCGGCTTGCCGAGGAGGCAGCCAACGCATCGCCCCGTCCAGGCGCCATGTATTCTGTCCGTCAGCGCTTCATCGGTCAGCGCGAGCGCCGGCAGGCCCACGCGCTCGGCAGGGCGGGCGTCACGGATCGCGGCCAGGTCGGAGGGCTCGTCGAAGGCATACCCCGCCCGCGTCGGAAGCACGATCGTCCGATCCAGCAGCGCCTCCGCGGCCGGTTGATTGCTCGCGTCCGTTAAGTCCAGTGCGAGCACGCGTTCGAACTCTTCGGCGACGCCGGTAAGATCCTTGCCCTCCTCCTCGCATTGTCGCCGCTCGGTCTCGATATCGGTTTTGCTCAGGGTGAGCCATGTATGCTTCACGCGGTAGTCTCCCGTATTCAATATTTCCCGTATAGGGTAGCATTTCGACGAAGTATTCCGTATCCGCGCGACAGGGTAGAATAGTGAGACGGTGAGAGGGAGCAGGCGCCTTATCCTCGGTATATTACTGCCCGATCATCACTTTGGGTTAGTGAGTGTGCAAAAACGCCCCCTAACCCTCCACCCGCACGCGGGTACCCGCACCCAGAGCTAGCCATCGGGCGGGCCCGATCCTAAGTGCAATGAACTGTAGACGCACGACGGAGTGTTCATTACGAGGGTACCCGGAGGGACCGGCCGGTGCAGGGCGCAACAACTCCCCCAAATTTGGGGGCCAGGGGGCGCTTTTTGCACACGTTCTTAGCGTCGATTGCCGATTGCCGATTGCCTAAAAGGAGCGCTGCGTTGATTTCCCTATTTTCTCGCCGGATTACCGGACTTTGCCTGACTGGGGCGGCTGCCTTGCTGGTCGCCGGCGGTATTCGGGCTCAGGACGCGCCTCAGCCGGATTCGACGCCGCCCGCGCCGGTACCGAAGACCGCGGGGCTGGTTCAGCTTTTCGACGGGACTGCGGCGAGCCTGGCGGCCAACTGGCGGCAGGGCGGTAAAACTCCGGCGTGGACCATCGAAAACGGGGCGATGACCTCAATTAAGGGCGACATCGCCACCGTCGAAAAGTACACCGATTTCCAGCTTCATATCGAGTTCCGCGTACCCTATATGCCGGACAGAAAAGGGCAAGGACGCGGGAACAGCGGCGTCTTTCTCCAGGGCCGGTATGAGATCCAGGTGCTCGACTCTTACGGCATTCACGAGCCCGGCTCCGGCGACTGCGGCGCTGTCTATAGTCAGTATGCTCCCCTGGTGAACGCCTGCAAGCCGCCGCTCCAGTGGCAGACCTACGATATCGCCTACCGCGCTCCTCGGTTCGCCCCGCAGTCGCACGCGATGACCGAGCCCGCGCGCGTCACCGTTCTGCAGAACAGCCTCTTTGTCCAGAACGGGCAGACAATCAACGGGCCGACGCATGTGGTTCGACCTAAGAAGAACGCCGATGGAACCATCGTCCCGCCGACTGTCGAGGATGTGAGCCCGCCGGGACCGATCCGCCTCCAGTTCCACGGCAACACCGTCGCCTACCGGAATATCTGGATCGTTCCGCTTCCCACCCAGCCCGTCACGCGGTACGAACCTAGATAGCCGTCGTGCCGATCGTTCGCTTCCAGCCCGGCCAGTCAATCGCGTCGTGCCTGAATTGCCGTATACATTATGGGACCGGGTAGCGGAAATGCGCGACGATCTTCCATGCGGCGAGGCAGTCTTCCTGACGCGCCTGGCCGATGTTGTGGATCACGAGGGGAATGCCCTGCGCGTTTCGGACGTTGGAGATCACGCCGCAGTGGTCGAGGCTGTTGCCGAGCTTCCAATAGACGATGTCGCCCGGCTCCCAGGTAGGCAAGCCTACGCGAGTGAGGTCGATCGGGAGCGCTCTCGCGTGGCGGCGGAAGTAGGCGATATGGTTTGCGCCGCGGCGATGGTCGATATTGGCATCCGGGTGACGGATATCCCAGTTGTGCGGATACCGGTCGTAGTGCGCGGCCATATCCTCATGGATATTCCTTTGCAGATCGACGCCCGCCGCGCGCAGCGATCGAACCACCACATCGGTACACGCACCGCGATCCAGCGGCACGTCGCCCCCAGGATAGGAGAGCCTCCGATAGCTCGCGTCGTACATCACGCCCCTGCGCGCCTCGTCTTTCGCCCGGTTCACTATGCGGTCCGCTGCATTGCGGGGCGGCAGTACGGGCGCGAGTGGGTCCGCGGCAGCCGTAACCTGTGGCGATGCGGTCCGTTCAGCTTGCAACACGCTCGGCGGTACATTGCGGCAGCCGGGCGACAACAACAACAGGAAGCACAAGCCCAAGCGCTCACGCATTTCTGCCTATCCTTTCATCAATTAATCGTGTCATCAATTAATCGCGCGGGATTGAAATCCCGGCCTAAGTTTACAAAACCCGCCTGCGCGGGTTCCGGATATTGACCGCAGCGGCGGACTTGGAAAATGCGGGTACCCTTCGGGTGCGGCAATGAATTGCCGCACCCGAAAACTAAATGTCCCTGCCCACTGGTAGTCCGAAGAGGATTTCCGCGCCATGAAACGGAATCCAGCCGTTAATTATCGCGGGGTCCGAAGAAGGAAAACCATGATCACTCCATTGACGTATGTCGTGCGGTTTGGGTTTTGCGCAACGTTGGCTTCGTTTGTAGCGCTCTGCACCGGTCCCGTTCAGGCTCAGGGCAAAGCGCCCGTCATTGTGCTGAGCGCGACGAAGCACGCCTACCACAATACGCCGGTCACAATCAAGCTACCCGGCAATAGCGCCGCGAAGATTGCAATGCTTGGCGGCTACCTGATGCTTACGCCCGCTTCCGCCAAGACCGGAAAGCCGATCCGCGCGCAGGCGACGATCGAGGATAAGTCCACGCGGCTGAGTTTCATCATGGACGACCTGCCGATGGGAGAGAGCCGCAGCTACCGTCTGGGCCAGGTGGTTTTCGTGAGAAGGCCCGACAAACAGGTCGAGGTCGCTCAAAAGGGGGACGATCTGGAAATATCCTTCGATAAGACCCTGTTCACACGTTATACCACCCATAGCGGGCCGAACAAGCCCTTCTTCTACCCCATTCTCACTCCTTCCGGCGAACATATCAGCAGACGCTGGCCCGTGGAGCCTACCGCTAACCCGAACGAGAGTCACGACCACCCACACCATCGCGGGCTATGGTTCGCGCACAGCCGCGTCAACGGCATCGATTTCTGGTCGGAGCAGGATCCAAAGGTAGGAAAGTCCGTCACCGTCGGTTATGAGAATGTCCGAAGCGGATGGGTTTTTGGAGGGTTCGTTGCGAAGACGGAGTGGCGAACGCCGGAAGACAAGCTGATTGCTATGGACCGACGGGATGTGAAAATCTACGAACTCCCGAACGGGGACCGCGTGATGGATTTCTCGATCACCGTGACTCCGGTCGGCGGACCGCTGACATTCGGCGACAACAAGGACGGCCTGTTCGGACTGCGCGTGCCCGATTCGCTTGCGATCACGGCGGATAGGTCTTCCAAGATAAAGCCGGAGGGACACATCGAGACGGCGTCCGGGGCCAACGGCAAGGATGCCTGGGGCAAGCCCAACGCCTGGGTCGACTACTGGGGCCCGATAGGCGGCCGGACGTACGGCGTGGCCATTTTCGACGCGCCGACAAATATTCGGCACCCTGAGACGTGGCACGCCCGCGATTATGCGCTCTTTACGGTCAAC
>JAYTEU010000230.1:0-3041 GCA_043734985.1 Chthonomonadaceae bacterium | reverse complement strand
CTCGGACGGCAGACTGTTGGCACGGTTTGTAAGCGACGAGGGTAAGTCCGTTCATGTCACGCAGCTGTCCGACAAGTACGTCCTGGCCGACCGGCAGCGTCCGGACGGCGACTATTGGCAGTACATCTATCAACTGCCATAGCAGAAATGATGATACGAATATTCACGACTACTTTGCTAGTTTACGTCCTTGCGGTGGCGCAGGCGGCGAGTGCGCAGGTGACCGACGTGAAGCCGATCTTGTCGTTCAGATCTTCACGCTCGACGGCAACCCGGAGATCATACTGACGCATATCGAGGTGGAGGCACGTAGACGAAGCAGTTTTCCGGAGCGCATGAACGAGTACTACAGGATGCTGATGCTGCGCTACCGCGTTCCTACGTTTCCGATCGTTGTATATCTTGCTCCGGGAGCGGGCGGGATTACGTCCGCAAGACACGTAGAGCGTGTTTTCGACCGCGAGGTGAATACCTTCACGTACTATCCGGTGGGCCTTCCGGATCTGTCGGCGGACGATTATTTTGACACAGGTAACCTTCTGGCGCCCGCGCTCGGTTCGCTCATGAGGGCTAGTGAACTTGGCCGAGTAGCGCAGAAGTACCGGACCCTGCGCGAAGTCGCCCAGGCGCGTATCGATGAAGCCCGCAAAGCCTTATTGACCAACGTCGTCGAAACATACCTTCTGCTGGACGTTAATGAAATTGTAGAGTTTGACCAACTGATGGCATTGCCGGAAGGCGAGGAGGTTCGCGAGATGATATCCGTGTATGAGCAGCGGGGCATCGAGAAAGGTATCGAGCGTGGCCAAAGGCAAACGCTCTTGCGGCAGATGACCGTGAAATTTGGGGAGCTACCGCCGGCGGTTCGGGAGCATATCGAATCGATTGCCGACAGCGCGGAGCTGGATAGGCTCACCGACCTGGTCGTTCGCGCTTCCACGCTGGAGGAGATGGGCATCCATCAGCCCTGATTGCGCTCTGCTGCCGGGCTGGAAATTGAATTCGAGCTTCCGCGTTTCCGGCTTGCGGCTCGGCAAGCTGATATGAGTCGATAACGGAATAGAGTGTTCCATGGTACAAGCGCCCACCGTCCATAGAAGTCCGGGAATGCCTGGAGCCGTGCCGATGCTGGGGCACGTGCCGGCGATGATGCGAAACCCGCTCGGTTTCTTTACGGACTGCGCGCGCAAATGCGGCGACTGGACTCCGACCCGGTTCGGTCCGCGGACCTTTTTCGTTGCGACGCACCCGGACCTCATCGAAGAGGTACTTCTCACGAAGCACCGCAGCTTTCAGAAGAGCCCCGGCCTCCGCCGCAGCTCCATCCTTTTTGGTCAGGGGCTGCTCACGTCGGAAGGGGATTTCTGGCGGAAGCAGCGCAGGCTTATTCAGCCCGCCTTTCACCGCGAGCGGATCGCGGCCTCCGCCGCCGCCATGATCGAGATCAGCGCGCGCCACCTGGAGTCCTGGCGCACCGAGACTCCCTTCGATGTCCACGCCGACCTGCTGCGACTCACGATGGATGTGGCGGTTGCGACGCTCTTCGGTTCTGAAATCAGCGAGATGGAGACGGTCGCGCGGGCGCTCGACACAGGGCAGCGGATGTTTGCGCGCTGGATGCACTATCCGATCGTGCTGCCGGATTGGGTGCCGACGCCGCCCGCTCCGGGAATCACGAAGGCCGTAAGCGACCTGGACCGCGTGGTCTATCGACTGATAGCGGAGAGAAGGGCGAGCGGCGAGGATAGAGGCGACCTGCTCTCAATGCTGCTGGGCCTGAAGGATGCCGAAGACGGCCAGGTGATGAGCGAACGCCAGCTTAGGGACGAGATTCTGACCCTGTTTCTGGCAGGCCACGAGACCACGGCGCTTACCCTCACCTGGACGCTCACCTTGCTGGCGCAAAACCCTATCGCCTAATGCCGCCTCCAGGCCGAGCTGAACGAAGTTCTACATGCCGGAATGCCGGCCCCCGGCGACGCCGCGCGGCTTCCGTTCACCGAGCAGGTGGTCCGGGAGGCGATACGGCTTTATCCTCCCGGATGGATCATCGGGCGACAGGCCGTGGAGCAAGTCGAGATCGGCGGGCATACCGTACCCACCGGAGCGTCCGTGATCGTGCCGCAGTACGTCGTTCACCGCGATCCTCGGTATTTCCCCGACCCGGATGCATTCCTGCCGGAGCGGTGGACGCCGGAGTTCACCCGCTCGCTGCCGAAATACGCCTACTTTCCATTCGGCGGCGAGCCGCGGATCTGTATCGGCAGCGCGTTTGCCATGCTGGAGTCGACGCTGCTGCTCGCCGCAATCGCCTCCCGGTTTCAGCTTCGCATGGCGCCGGGCCATCCGGTGGTGCTTCAGCCCTCGTTCACCCTTCGCCCTAAGACGGGACTATGGATGCAGGCGGAGGCGCGATAGCCCGCCTCCGTGCCCGCCGCAGCCACGGCCAAAACCGTCACTCTAACCCCCCCGCCCGATTCAAATTCAGCGCAAGCAGCCTCCCCAGCATCTACTCGGCCGCCAAATCCGCCGATACCAATCCCTAAACTTCATCGAGAGCCGACAGGGCCGCGCTGCTTTAAGAGAGAGCTAAGCAAAAAAATACCGCCTCGAAGTTACCTTCGAGGCGGTCTGTTCCTGGTGAAACGCATGCGTATCGCCGGATCACATCCAATGCCATACGATTGGCATTGCGTTTAGCTCATCAGCTCCTTAAGCCGGCGGGACTTGCCGCGCTTGCGAAGCTTGCTGAGCGCCGAGGACTCGATCTGGCGGACACGCTCCCGGGTGACCTCGAGCTCGCGGCCGACCTCTTCGAGGGTGCGCGGCTCGTTGCCGTCCAGGCCGTATCGCAGGCGGATTACCTCTTTTTCGCGCGGCGTCAGCTCGTCGAGCGCCGCGTCCAGCTCATCGCGCAGAGCGCCCTTGGTGGCCTCGGCCAGCGGATTTTGCGCATCCGTCGCCGGAATAAGATCCGCCAGCCTGCTCTCGCCCTCTTCACCGATCGGGGTTTCGAGGGAGAGCGGCTCGACCGCGCCGCG
>JAYTEU010000229.1:0-7346 GCA_043734985.1 Chthonomonadaceae bacterium | reverse complement strand
AACCTGATAGAGTCCGTCGCTCTCCTGCGTTCGTGTGCTGCCGACATGGCGGAAACGGTCCGTCGTGGCGGCGGGATTGGCGAATGGATCTGGAAAGGCGCTCCCAGCGGTGCTGCTTTTCACGGTGCGGTAATCGCCAATCCGCAACCGGGCTTACCGTTGCTGCATACTTTCCAGATCGGAGCGATCAACCAGACCTTCACGATCCTAGATGAAGAGATTAGCGATTCTGTTGCCACGGACGGGAAATCAAATCCCGCTTTGCATTATCGGCTTACTGAGGCGCCCGTAATAACGGCGGGAGGTCTCGGTGGAGGTTTAGGCGGCGGAGGAGGATTCGGAGGAGGAGCATTCGGCGGAGGAGGAGGATTTAGCGGAGGGGGATCACCTCGATACCCTGACCAGACTAATTCCGTGCTGCGACAACTCCGCGATCCTGTGAATCATCCGCAGATCACCTACCTAGCAGCCCAATACGAAAGGATACGCATGTACCGCGAATGGACGTTTGGGCCGAATACAGTCTTTCGTGTCCCTCAGCGTGCAGACATGCGCAACGATCGATTGGAAGAGGATTTCTCCAATCTAGGATTATTTCTTAACCGAATGCGGCGGCATCCAGAGGCGAAAAAGTCTATTCTTGGCTACCTGCGCGACATTTACGAGGGTGTGGATGACTTTGACGTTAGCGTGGAAGGAGGAACCGTACAGGTGTTCTTTACCGAGGGCCGCTTCACTATTCCCGCGACGCGCCTCTCGGATGGCACGCTGCGCTACCTGTGCCTGCTGGCGATCTTGTGCGATCCGACGCCGCCGCCGCTTATCTGCATCGAGGAGCCGGAGTTGGGCCTGCACCCGGACATTTTGCCGAAGGTCGCCGATCTCTTAGTTGAAGCGTCCACTCGGACGCAATTGATCGTTACGACTCACTCCGACATTCTGGTGGACGCAATGACGGAACGGCCCGAGGTTGTGCTGGTGTGCGAAAAGCACGAAGGGCAGACCCAGATCAAGCGACTCTCCTCGGACGACCTGGCAGTCTGGCTGGAAAAGTATCGCCTTGGAGAGCTGTGGACGCGAGGCGAGCTGGGAGGAACCCGCTGGTGAGCGATAGCCGGCTCTATGTCGAAGGCGGCGAGGACAGCAAGGAGTTGAGGGCGCGCTGCCGCGAGGGGTTTCATAAACTGTTGGAGAAATCCGGATTCGCCGAGCGACTTCCACGCATTGTCGCATGTGGGAGCCGCAATGACGCCTTTGACGCGTTTGAGATCGCGCAATTAAGTGGCGCGCTGGACTATGCAGCCCTGTTAGTAGACAGCGAAGACCCGGTTGCAGACACCGAGAAACCCTGGGAACACCTTAAAGTCAGTGACAATTGGGTATCTCCTACAGGCACGACGGACGATCGAGTTTTCATCATGACGACCTGTATGGAGACGTGGATCATCGCGGACCGCGAATCGCTGAAGCGGCACTATAGGAACTGCCTGCAAATATCCTCCCTGCCTGCCGCCACGAACCACGAGAGTCGGCACAGGCTCGAAGTCCAAGAGGCGCTATTGCGTGCAACCAGAAACTGTTCCAATGCTTATGCGAAGAACAAGCGCTCGTTTGATGCGCTTGCCAATGTGAACCCGGAGGAGCTTCGGAAACACTGCCCGTCGTTCGCTCGGATGATCCGAATTCTGGAAGAGAAACTGTAGAGATGCCAACGGACACAAGCGAAAAGGGACTTGAGAGCCTGATTGTGCATGCCCTGGCGGGAGGCGGGCAGTCGAAGGCGGCTGCGACGCCGGCCGCAACGGACTCGGTCGTCGAGGCGCTTGTGCCGTATGGCGGCGCGGGCTACTATTTCGGCAGCTCGCAGGAGTTGGAGAATGTTCCGGACGAGACTGACGGGGCGAACGTTGAGGCCGAGGCGATCAACGCCGACGCATAAGGGGAATCATCACATCCCTTCCTCGTGCTCCGGCAAGTTATTGGTATAATCACAATCACATCATGAAGACTGCATTTCAACCTCAACTATTATGGGCGCGCGAACGGGCGGGCCTCAGCGTCTCCGACCTTGCTAGGAAGTTTGGAACGACTGACGATGAGGAGCGCGACGAATGAGGAGCGCCATTGACGATGTCCTGCGCGATCTTGCCGAACTCGTCCGACAGGGCCGATTCGAGGAGCTAGAGTCGGACACTCTGGAAATCAAGCCGGCGCCTGCTGAGGGCGGACAGTGGCGCGAGCGGTACAAGAGTGTCAACGCATTCTTAAACACGCGTGGCGGCATTCTCATTCTCGGCATAAAAGAGGAAGGTCAAGGCCCTTTGCGGCGCTATGTACTTACCGGATATCAAGACCACGCGGAAAACAAGATCAAAGAGATGGTTGGGATGTTCACCGACAAGGAAAAACGTAAGCTGACGTTAACAGAGAACTTCCCGCCGCCCGAAATCCGCCCCTTTCTGGATAAGCGCGTTGCCCTGGTCTTCGTCGATGAGCTCCTGGCAGACAAGAAATACTGTTTCTACGATGGAGACGCCTATAAGCGTGTACTGACCGGAGATCATCGACTGACTGACCAGGAGATTGAGGCACAGGAGGAGTTCAAGCAGGAGATGTGGCAGGCGCGAGAGCTGCAACCGGTAGAGGGCGCGACTCTATCAAGCCTGGACCTCGACCGACTTAACGAGTACATTCAGCTTCTGAATCGAACCGTCAAGATTGAAACCGTCAAGGCTTCCCTTAAGGCCGCGCGCACGTTCCTGGAACGCAAGAGATTCATTGTTGAGGGATCGGTCACGACGCTGGGAATGCTTGTATGCGGGCGCTATCCCGGGGATCATCTTGGTTTCCGCAGCCAATTGCACGGTTTCGTGGAGATGCCCGGTGTGGTGGCGCAGGACAAGCAGGATTTCACTGATAACGTGCTCCCTCTGATGGAAGACGGATTTGCTTACCTACTAAGAAACATTCAGGTTGGTGTCAGCGTCTCTGGCGGCGGATCGGAAAGACCTCAGTACCCTGAAGAACTCCTGCGGGAAACCGTCAATAATGCTCTGGCTCACAGGGACTATTCTATCAATCGGCAGGTGACGCTTTCGATCAAGCCAGGATCGCATATATGTATCCAGAACCCGGGCGTGTTTCGCGGAAGCCTCCTAATCGATCGGCGAAATGAGCGGCCGCAAGTGCTTCGTATTATCCCGGAGCCCCGCCCCCGTAACCCTCGCCTGGCCGATGTGCTGAGAGTCTATCGCAAATGGGAGGGAAAAGGCATCGGGATGGCGACCCTCGTAAATCTTTGTCTTGCCAATATCATCGGCTTGCCCTACTACCGACTGCGCCAGGACGAAGTCGCGCTCTTCATCTGCGCAGGCAGGCTTTTGGATACGGCCATGGAACGGCTGCTAGCCTCGTTCGATGGGTATATCTTGCGGAAGAACGATGATCGAGAGCTAAGCGCCACCCAAAAACTGGTTCTCGCCTACCTTATCAAATCCGAACTGGCTAACGAACAGGAACGCCACACAATACTACTGACAGCAGACAACAACCACTATCAAGAATTGACATCCCTGGAAAGTCGCGGATTGATCTTCCGACATCCGCAGAGTCCTGGAAATTACCCGATCTACCTCGCTGACAGGGAGTTCATGCGGCAAAACTATTCAGCGGAGCTACGGGCGCTCTTTGGCGATGGATTCACATCGATTGGCGCCTTCTACCGAGAGTGTCTTAACACCCTATACCGTAACCAACACTTTTCTCGCGTTCGCGCTTCCAGCGCCAAACAGATTGCTCTGTTTATGTGGCCGCAACAAGGCGGGCGCGACGACGAGATACGCGAATTCGACATCTTTTACCGAAAAGTGCGTTACACCTTTAATCGTTTACAGAAGAGTGGTTACATTTTGAAGAAGGATGGCAGCGCTGGGTATCTGCTTAACGAGGACTACGCGCAAGACCGCCTTCTATAGAAAGCTCTGTCGATGCCCACTAGTGACACAAGCGAAAAGGGACTTGAGAGCCTGATTGTGCATGCCTTGGCGGGAGGCGGGCAGGCGAAGGCGGCTGCGACGCCGGCCGCAACGGACTCGGTCGTCGAGGCGCTTGTGCCGTATGGCGGCGCGGGCTACTATTTCGGCAGATCGCAGGACTATGACCGCGATTATGCCGTGGACATGAAGCAGTTGCTGGCGTTTGTCGAGCAGACACAGCCCGACGCCTATCAGACACTCTGCCTCGATGCGGACACTCCGAAGCGCGCGCAGTTTCTGACGCGGCTCTCCGTGGAAGTCGGCAAGCGCGGCGTGGTGGATGTGCTGCGGCACGGCGTCAAGCACGGTCCCGTTCATGTCGATCTCTTTTACGGCAGTCCTTCGCCCGGCAACTCGAAGGCGGCCGCCCTCTACTCCCAGAACCGGTTCAGCGTCACGCGCCAACTGCGGTACAGCAAGGCGGGTACGACCCTTGCGCTGGACGTCTGCCTGTTCGTCAACGGCCTGCCGCTGTTCACGTTCGAGCTGAAGAACAGCCTCACCAAGCAGACGGTCGCGGACGCCGTCGAGCAGTACAAGCGCGACCGCGATCCTAAAGAGCTGCTGTTCCAGTTCAAGCGGTGCCTTGCGCACTTCGCCGTCGACGATCGGCAGGTGAAGTTCTGCACCCGGCTGGAGGGCGAAGCGTCGTGGTTTCTGCCCTTCAATAAGGGGTACAACGACGGCGCGGGCAACCCTCCCAACCCGGACGGCCTGATGACGGCCTATCTGTGGACCGAGGTTCTGACGCGGGACCGCCTTACGGACATTATTGAGAACTACGCGCAGGTCGTCAAGGAGAAGAACCGGAAGACCGGCAAAATCAAAGAGGCGCAGATATTTCCGCGCTACCATCAGCTCGATGCGGTGCGGAAGCTTCTGGCCGACGTGCTGGAGCACGGCCCGGGCTTGCGTTATCTTATCCAGCACTCGGCGGGCAGCGGCAAGAGCAACTCGATCGCCTGGCTCGCGCATCAGTTGGTCGGCCTGCGGAAGGACGGCGCGGACGTTTTCGACTCGATTATTGTCGTCACGGACCGCCGCAATCTGGACAGGCAGATCAACGCGACGATCAAGAACTTCGCCCAGGTCTCCTCGGTCCTCGGACATGCCGACCGCTCCGGCGATCTGAAAACGTTCATTCAGGACGGGAAGAAGATCATTATCACGACAGTTCAGAAGTTTCCCTACATTCTCGACGAGATCGGCAACGAGCACCGCCACCGAAAGTTCGCGCTTCTCCTTGACGAAGCGCACTCCAGCCAAAGCGGCTCCACGTCCGCAAAGATGCACATGGCCCTTTCCGCGAAGGGGACAGCCGCCGAGGAAGAGGATACGACCGAAAATCAGATCAACCGCATCCTGGAATCGCGCAAGATGCTGACGAATGCGAGCTACTTTGCATTTACCGCCACGCCCAAGTCTAAGACCCTGGAAACCTTTGGGATAAAGTACATGGAGGGCGGCGAGGCGAAGCACCGGCCCTTCCACCCATACACGATGAAGCAGGCGATACAGGAGGGCTTCATTCTCGACGTGCTGGAAAACTACACGCCGGTGGACTCGTACTACCGCCTGCAGAAGACCATCGAGGACGACCCGGAGTTCGACGTCAAGAAGGCGCGGAAGAAGCTGCGCCACTATGTCGAATCGCACAAGCACGCCATTCAAGAGAAGGCCGAGATCATGGTCGAGCACTTCCTCGAACAGGTCATTGCAAAGCAGAAGATCGGCGGGCAGGCGCGAGCTATGGTGGTTACGGGGGCTATTGCGCGCGCGATCGAGTATTTCCACGCACTGCAGGAGCGCCTGATTGCCCGTAAAAGCCCCTATAAGGCGGTAGTCGCTTTTACGGGGGAGCACGAGTATGGAGGCCGGAAGGTGACGGAGGCCACGCTGAACGGGTTTGCGAGCCTCCTTATCGAGGAGAAGATCCAGGAAGACCCGTATCGTATCCTGGTCTGCGCCGAGAAATTCCAGACAGGCTATGACGAGCCGCTGCTGCATACCATGTATGTGGACAAACCGTTGGCGGGCATCAAGGCCGTCCAGACTCTCTCCCGGCTTAACCGTGCCCATCCGAAGAAGCGCGATACGTTCGTTCTGGACTTCATGAACGATACCGATACGATTCAGAAGGCGTTTCAGGACTACTACCGGACGACGATCTGGAGCAAGGAGAGCGACCCCGACCGTCTCCACGATCTAAAGGCCGTGATGGACGGCCACCAGGTTTACACTTCGGCGCAGATCGACCTGCTGGCCGGACTCTACCTCGGCGATGCGGACCGAGAGAAGCTGGACCCAATTCTCGATGCCTGCGTCTCCGTCTATTTGAGCGCTCTCGACGAGAATGGGCAGATAGAGTTTAAGGGAAGCGCCAAAGCGTTCCTGCGGAACTACAACTTCCTGGCCGCCATTCTGCCTTATAGCCTGCCCGAGTGGGAGAAACTCTCCATCTTCCTTACGTTCCTCGTCCCTAAACTACCGGCCCCAAAAGAGGAAGACCTTTCACTGGGCATTTTGGAATCCATCGACATGGACAGCTATCGCGCGGAGAAGCGCTCCACTCTTGCACTGGCGCTCGAAGACACGGACGCGGAGATCGATCCGGCGGACATCGGGAGCAGCGGGCACCTCCCGGAGCCGGAATTGGACCGGCTGAGTAACATCGTCAAGACATTCAACGATCTGTTCGGGAACATTCCGTTCACGGATCAGGATAAGGTGCTCCGACTGATTACGGAGGAGATACCAGCCAAAGTCTCTACCGACAAGGCTTACCAGAATGCCATGCGGAACTCCGATAAGCCGAGCGCGCGCATAGAGCACGATCATGCGCTCGAGCGGGCCCTTATCGCCTTTATCAAAGACCATACGGAGTTCTACAAGCAGTTCAAGGATAATGACGATTTCGGCCGGTTTGTGTCGAACCTTTCGTTTAGCAGCACTTATCAGCCGCCTGCAAGCGAGTAGTATTGGTTTGTGAATCATAGGATGATGATAGACTATGATGCTGTCCAAGGGTCTTGCGGCGTTGCTATTCCTCTTCGGCACGTTCGCATATACACCAGCCTCCGCGACGACGCGCCGCTTGTCCATCAGTATGGCCAGGTCACGCTAAACGGCCTGTAGCTCGCACCTCTCTCTTGGGAGACCTACGAACTAGGGGAGGCGGCGCGGTGGTAGTCGGCAGGCAATGGCTTTGCCTTCTCGACGAGCAGTGAGGCGCCCACCCCCTTTCGCTGGAGGATGCCGCGGACGACCACGGCGGGCGAGAGGAGGAAGACGGCGGCGTACTGGTCGAGGGCC
>JAYTEU010000228.1:0-15317 GCA_043734985.1 Chthonomonadaceae bacterium | reverse complement strand
GCCAGGTTCTCCGCATATCGAAGCGTGATGAGCGCATCCTCGCCGACCGAGTGAGTACGATATGAAACCCAGAGCCGAATGCAAACCGCCAGAAACGCTATCGCAGCGGCAACTGCAAGCATTGCTCGGCTAGCGCCGGACGGCCGCGGAGTAGCTCCCGCAGTCAGCCCGGCCATTGGGCCAGGAGCAGCGTCAGGTCGTCGTCGGCGCGCTGAGTGATTCGAGGTGAAACGAGGAACTGGCGAAGCTGAATTTTCGCCTCGCCCAAATCCTCCTGCTCTGCGAGAAATCGGAAGAGTGGAGCGAAGAACGGAGCGTGAGGCGAGCCGTCGCTCATCCGGAGCGCGAGCATCTGCAAGCCATCCGAAAATGCGCCCAGGAATGCGACTTTGCCGTGCCACACTTCGGTCTGTGACTGTTCGACGGCGCCCGGCGAGACCAGGAAAGTGGTTTCATTGAGAAATTCTCCGGTCTGCGGTTTCGTCAGGGCCACGAGGTTGTTCCCATCATCCAGGATCACCGCCGCTCCATCCCCTATCTGCGCGCCGACGACGAGTTTCGGAGTAGCAAGCAATAGTATGAGCGTGGACGCCAATTCTCGGGTTGTAACACCAAGGTCGTCGGCCTCCCGCTCTACCGCGAAAAGCGCCGCGTTCAACGCGCCCCGCATGATGGGCTGCCATTCCTCGTGCTCTTCCGGCCACGGGTTCGCCTGTTCAACCCAGTCCTGAAGCGCCTTGACCGCCGTGCGCGCGGCTACTTCGGCGCCCAGTTCGGACCGGCATGCCGATCCCGCGCCATCCGCGATGGCGGCCACGAGGACGGCGTCGGAGATATGCTGCTCGTAGTGACTGTCCTGACAGACCACGCCGCTCTTTTCATGACTTGCGCCACAAACCGACTCCGCCACGACCTTCCAACGGAATCTTTCAGGCGGCCCAGAAGAGGTGTCGCGCGGCGTGTCGGCGGGCCGCGCCACAAGCTGAGGCTCAATTACAAACGTGGGATCGAACGGAATATTATGTGAAACTGGTGAACCGTCGATGCGATTGGCGCGCGGGGGCGGATCCGGCCCCTCACTCTCGGACATCAGATTGCGCCCCAGCCTGCGGCGGGAAGCGCGACTTGGTCGTCAATTCGCGATTGTGACACTCTCTGCATACTGGCCGAGAGCCAGACGAAAAGCTCTCTGAAATTCAGCCCGATGAGCTTCATTGGCGGTCGAACCGCCACGGAGCCCAGTGTCGTCAAGTTTGCGCCCTCGACCCCAACGGCGAAGAAGGCGACACGCTTTGCGACCTCGTCCTCACGAATTCGCTGAGCCGCGCGCTGGATCTGCTCGGGAGCCTCGCCCTGCGGCTCGCCGTCCGTGATCATAAAGACCCACGGACGGTAGTAGGCGATCCCGTTGGCGCGGTACTGGGACTTGCGCGCCTGCAGGAGGTCCAGCGCCTTGTTGATACCGGTCCCCATAAAGGTCTGTCCGCCCGCAGTCAGGCGTGGCGCTTCAAATTGGTCCGCCGTGATAAAATCCTCTACGACCTGAACCTCATTGTTGAATGTTACGATCGCAACTTCAACCCGTCGGGAGGCCAGGGTGTCCTGGGCGAGATCGCTCTTAAATGTCTTAAGTCCTTCGTTCAATGCGGCTAAAGGCGGGCCCTGCATGGAGCCTGACGTATCCAGGAGCAGCACACAGGGGCAGCGAGGCTCCGGGTTCTCCGCAAACTCAACCGAGTCTTCAAGACCAGCCATCGATTATGCCCTTTCGTCCGGCTGCCAACCCTTTAGGCCGGTGTGTACTAAACTCGGCACGGCGGCACGGTGAGCTGAATCAGGATCCGGGGACGACATCACGTCTATAGGCTCAAAGGCGATTCTACGCGTTGGCTCCTCAATGGATTCGTCCCGGCCGAGGAACACGGCAAGCGCGGTGGAATTATCGTGTGCGTCATTCTCTTCCGCGGATCGCAGCAGCATTTCCACTGCCATCTCCGGGGTCGATTGTTCCAGTCCGATCCGGATTCCCTCGCGGTTCACGGCATCGCTCAATCCGTCCGAGCAGAGCAGCAGCCTATCTCCGGGCAGACATGGCATGATCCCACTTTGTGGCTCAGACGCATCCAGATAACCAAGCGCCCTGCTTAGGACGTTCTTATAAGGGTGCTTCTCAGCCTCTTCTTCGGTCACACCTAGATCGTCGAGAATGTGCAGATGATCGCGCGTCAACTGCTTTAGGGCGCCGTTTCGCAGCAGGTAGGCACGGCTATCGCCAACGTGCGCGAATATATACCGGTCGGGCAGTACGACCAATGCAACAACCGTCGATCCCATTTCAGCAAGTTCGGCGCTTTCAGCCGCACGCCCTGCAATAGCGGCGCTCGCCGCGCGAATTGCGCACTGAAGACAGGAATCGTCGTTGCCGTTTGCCGCGTAGTACTCGTCCATAATTGTTTCCACGGCAAGCTGACTGGCAACTTCGCCGCCACGGGTTCCGCCCATCCCGTCACAGACGAGATAAAGCCTGCCCTTGTCCTGGAGGACGAGCGGATCGCGCGGAATGGTGCGGCCAATGCTGTCTTCATTGTTAGGCCGCCTTCCGATGTACGAACCGCCGTACGAATCGATTCTCATTGCCGAAGCACCTCCAGAGTGATGCGATGCTGCCGCCGCGTCTTACTCCACCGTCGGCTGCGCGTCTCCAACCTTTTTGAAAACAAGCTCGGTTTCACCGACGCGTATTCGGTCATTGTCTCGAAGAATAGCAGTGTGTACGCTGGCTCCGTTTACGATGCTTCCGTTGGTCGAAGCGAGGTCATATAGTACGAACTCGTGCCTGCCGTTGACAGACTCATACCGTATCGCCGCATGCCGGCTGCTGACAGCCCTGTCATCCACGAAGATCGGCGCGTCGAATTTGCGACCAAGCTCCATGCGTGGAGAATCGAGCCAGAATATTTGATTACTGCGTGCATTAGGGCACTTGAGCACTGCCAACCACGCCACGTCTGCAACCGGTTTAGAAGGCCGAGGCGGCGCATAGAGACTCGTCCTCTCCATGTCCATATCCTGCTCGGAACCCATTACGGCTACGACTTCCGAGGGAGGCGGCGTTTGAGCGGCCGGGACAACGACCTCTTCAACCGGCGAAGTGGCAGATTGACGCGGAATGGCTGGTCGGTCCGCAGCTTGTGGTGTTGAGGTGACACTCTGATCCACGAGCGGTGATGGCATCGTCTCCGCTATGGCTTGCGGAGCAAACTTGGGTTGCTCCGCGAGTGGCGGCTGTACTTCGGCTGGGTAGGCGAGTTCTCCAATATTAGTCGGCAGTGTCGTGGGCAGGCCCTCCAGTGGCCTCATAACCTTCGGCTCTCGGAACGCGGACACAGGCACATCCATGATAGTCGGCGGATCCAGCGCATGGACCCTTCCGGGGTCGGTAAAAGGTATGGACACGGCCCCTGCGCCAAAGGGCTCCGCTGCCACAACATTGGCCGTCTCCACCGATACCGCGTCGAACTCGACCTGCGGTTTCGAGCTGCTTTCGACTTCCGCTCCTGCCGACATCGCAAATGAAGCAGAAATTTCAGGCGTGTTCAAATGTGATTCGCGCACCGCAAATTCAGCGGGATCGAGGGACATCCCGGTTGGTTCGGGCGCCATTTCGTTAGTAGAGGCGTATGCTGGCGGCTGCCCGCTTGGCGGAGAGCAGATATAGGGCGCAAAACCGGGAAGGTCCGGCTGCCGCGCAACGGACGGCACATTCGCCAGTTCGGGCGACGGTTCCGGATATCGATCGAGTGCAAGTTGACCCGAGGGGCTTGACGCTGCCGTTGGGCTGGAGACTGCGGAAGGCGATTCCGCCGAACGCGTCACTAGCTCATGGGGCGTCGCTGTCGGCGTGACTGCTTCGAGATGCGCTTCGAGATGCGATTCGTCGGTGTGCGACCAATCGGACGAATCGACTTCCTTCGGTACTGGAAATGCTTGCCCCGGATAATCTCCCTCAGCAATCGAATGCACTTCGCCTGCGCCTGAATACACATATCCCACTTGCGACGACTGCTCAACTATGGCAGGTGCGTCCGGCTGACGCAGTTCCGCAGTGGAATACCCGTGTATATCGGTATCGGGCGCCGAGCCCATTGCGTTCGGTAACGGGGGCAGCGGGGGCAGTGGGGGCACGGGCGGAGGCAAGCCAATCGGTTCGAGCGGCGTGGGAGGGCTATGAACTTCGGCCATGGCAAGATAGGGATCTTCGCGGCCGCTATGCGAGGAGTATCCCGGCGGCGCTGATACTACTCCAGTGCCGGCGCTATCATCCTCGGCATCCGGAAGCGCATAAAACCATGGTGAAGGCGCGGCGCCACCGGAGAGCATCGGCGGCAACTGCGCAGGCAAGGGCAGCAGCGCTTGTGCTCCTGTCATGGAAGCGGCAGGAGGGACGTTCACTACAGGCGTTTCCGGAGGCTCTGCCACGCCGGGCGCCTGTTTGGTAACGCCCGGCCGGACGGAATTGTTCGCTAAGGTGTCTTCGTCATCTCTCCAACTACGGTTTTGAGGGGGCATGGACGTACTTCCTAAGATACCGGTTCCCGCACAAATTCGAATTCCGTCAGTCCAAGTCGGAATCTGTCGCCGCTATTCAGGGGAACGGGAGCGCTTTCGATGCATTGGTCATTTACGAATACTCTGTTAGCGCTGTTATTATCACGTATCGAATACTGTCCCGAGCTGTCGCACGTCAAAATCGCGTGCATAACCCTGGACACCTTGAGATCGTCGCGCACCACCAATTGATTTTCGGGAACCTCGCTCCGACCAATGGCGCATAGGCCGCCCGGAAAACTGTCGAGGCGAATTGTCTCACCTTCGCGCGCACCGCCGCGAATAATGAGGATACCGCGGAGTAAAATTTTGGGCTGTGCGGACGAGGGCGACTTGGTACCTGCACCGCTCGGCCCCGGCTGCTCCCTATGCAGTTCCACGGTTCGTTCGGATGTCAGCGCCGCTTCCGCCCGCGGGCTCTCCAGCCTAACAGCGGCAGGTTCCGGAGCGATTAGCGCAGGCGAGACCGATTTATATGCCGATAAGGGAGGAGCTTCGGTCGGAGGTGGAAGAACGAATCCTGGTGTTCCGACAGGCATCTTCCGTACGGAGACTGCCGGAACTTCCGGTGTAATCGGCGAGCCTTCTGGCGGAACGGCAGTTTCGGATGGCGATTGGTAGCCTTCAACGGACTTTCTCATTCCAAGAAACACGATAGCGACGATCACCAGCGCGAGAATACTGACCGCGCCAATCAATACGCCCGTCATTTGACTGCTCGCCTGCCCCAAAAACCGGTCGCCGTAGTTACCCATTGACCGCCATCTCCCGCCTTATTTCACTCGTTCTCGTCAAGCGCCTGTTTCGGTGACTTCCATCCCTCGGGCAGTTTGAGCACCGTACCCGCGGGAATCGAATTCGGCCTTTGAATCGTCCCGCGATTGGTCCGAATAAGCTGCTGCCACTGTCCTTTATCCCGGCCATATTTTTGTGCAATAGCATAAATAGTATCGCCAGGTTGTACGGTGTAAGTCTTGGTTGAAAGATTGATATACACCTGATCCTCAGTTGGAGATGCGGGCGGCGCGGCCGCGCCCGCAGCAGTTGCCACGTTGGCCTTCTCTACTACCGCTCTCTTAATTGCAAAACGTGGCACTATCGGCACTACCGGAAACAACTGCCTAACAACGGAAGCCTCCTTTGCGCGAACCACGAGGCCGGACACATCCACGGGATTTGCCGACGGATAGATTTCCTTAACCAGTCGCGTGATCTCCGCGCCGGCTTGTGAGGATGTACAGGATCCGTTTACCCTAAGCGGGTCTTTGTTTGAGCCACCCACGACCGAAACCGTCGCTTTGTACAATGGATCGCTGCTGCTTCTTTCGAGTCCGCCGATCACGACGTTCAGCATGCGCGCGACCCGTGTCGCCGCGACCGGGGTATAGGCGGGCTTTACCGTCAGTCCGCGTCCATCAACTTTTGCTGGGGCGGTATGCGCGGCATAGGCAGCGGCGGCCAAAATGATATCCTTTTCGCGCTGCGTCTGCACGCTGCCCATGAGGACGAGCAGGTCCGAGCTTCGCGTCACCGAAATATCGGGTCGTCGCAGTACCTCGGTGACCGATGCAATTGGGTCTGGGCTTGCGACTTCCCCACGGTTCGTCGAGGTTGCCTTTCTTGCCGCGGAGCCGGATCGAAGACTGGAACGGGAACTGGAATTTGCTGTCCCGAGTAACGGACGAATGATATAGCCCAGTACGCCACCGACTACTGCAAGTCCGAGTCCACCCGCTACTACCGAGAGGAACGTCGAACGTCGCTTCAACTCCAAACGCCGCGCGGTTTCCAGGAGTTTCCATTCCGCTGTATTGGTACAATGGTCGAGCTTGAACGACTGTTCTTCCGTCGGTCTTGCGGCTCGCGCGCGCTGCCAGCATAAAAGCGCCTGTTCGAGATCAGCCGTCGCCCCTGCCTGAGCGATAAGTTTGCCCAGCACTATGTACGCGTCGACGAGGGTAGGATCGGCCGCAAGCGCGCCGTGCATCTTGTCGATGGCGCCGTGCCTGTCACCCAGCCGGGCGAGATCGAGTCCCTCGTTGTAAAACTCCAGCGCAATATCCGAGGCCGGGCTGAACAGCCGCAGATCCGTTTTGCAATTCGGACACTGGGCCGCGCGCGCAGTCAGTTCGGAATCACATACTGGACAGTCTTGCCGGGGCGTTTTAGTGGACATTGCGAACACTCTCCCTCCGAGCGCCTATCATGCAGAACCGGCCATACGCGTACATTCCACGGGACACAGTACTGTTCCTTCGCGATTGTCGCAGGATACTGAATGAGTTGCCAAGCGCTCAAAATCGAAACAGTCTGCGCGCCGCCAAACCCGAATCGTGAGAACGTGTCTGGTGGTTTTCACTTCTCGCGGCGCACGATCTCCATTGTAGGGACACCCCATGAGTAAAGGGTGTTGGAACGCCATTGCCGGCAGAATTGCGGCCGAAGTCGCCCTTATCATTAGAAATCGGCATTCCCAGCCGCGTACTGTAGCATTTCCCAAACATTTTGTCGAATGTACGCAATTATCAAAGTTCTTAGGTTATAACGGAGGTCCATCTGAAGGATAGTGAGGCACGGCTACGATAACAAGCGAGTTCCTCAACAAGGAACCGTTCCAGAGGATTGCCGGGCGCAGGACTTCAACGATCTCACCGGGCGGCGCTGCATTTGTCTCCTGAAAGCTATGTGGCACATCGAGCTCCGGATTCGGCGCTCCCTTGGGAACCCGCAGCGATATACCCTGCGCGCTCAGACAGCTTTCCAATTTTGCCTGAATGCGCTCGACTCTTCTATGCCATCGACGGCCAATCCGAACAGCCGGGCCGATCGGATCTGCGCCGTTCAGTTGTGCAGCTTCCAGTCGAATCGTGTCGCCGCAATCCTCCGTCACAAGGGCGACCTTCATCAGCAGCTCGCGCTGTTGAAATTCCGCGGCGGACAGTCTGGCGCGCAGCTCGCGCGTAACGTCGGCCTGCTCTCGCAACGCTGCCTCCAGCGCCGCCACACGGTTTACAAGCACCCAGCGATCTCGATAGACGGATATCAGCTCCTGTGTGCTGAGCGCATTTGTCAATCTCGGACCGGTAACACAAAACGTCTCTTCCACGGCGCAATCACCTCTGTTCCTAACTCTTCGCCCAGTACGACATCGCCACGAGAACTGAATTGCAGCGATTTGAAGGCTCAGCCGTCGCTGCGTAACATCAGCGTGGTATCGCCGATTGTAATCGTATCCGCATGTCGGCAAGGTGTCGGCCCAGTTATCCGCACTCCGTTGAGCTCGGTGCCGAAGCGGCTCTCCATATCCTTGAGCAGATAGGTAACGCTGCTGAGTGCGCTTAACTCGCAATGCTCCCGAGAGATCGCCTTGTCGGAACGAATGACTAAGTTCGAGCGAGTCTCCTGGCCTTGCGTGCGCTCGGGCTCGGGCAGTTGGCGCCCTATTCGCACCGTTTCCGTGACAATCGGGAAAACTCGCCCATCCTCCGGGCCGTTCCGAACCTCAAGATAAGCGGCGGGCTTTCCGACCGCGGTGACTGTCTCTTCCAAAAACTGCTTAAAAAAGTCGTCCATCGCCCCTCTGTCATGCCTTCTCAAAAGTAAGCTGACCGTCTGCCACGGCCACTCGG
This sequence comes from Chthonomonadaceae bacterium, assembly GCA_043734985.1. Lineage (GTDB taxonomy): Bacteria > Armatimonadota > Chthonomonadetes > Chthonomonadales > Chthonomonadaceae > DATGJU01. The sequence continues at coordinate 7,080 of JAYTEU010000228.1, read as the reverse complement.
ATAACGTCGCCGCGATTTAGCGCCCCTGCGTGCATCTGAAGCGCCAGAGGCTCTTTGATCATTTTGTCGAGCGTGCGTTTAAGATGGCGCGCACCGTACTCAACATTGTAGCCCTGCGCCAGAATTACGTCGAGAGCTTCGGGCGCCACCGTCATCTCCATTCCTCGATCGCTCAATAGCGACCGGATTTCGCGAAGCAGTTTGTCCAATATTCGGACCAGAATGTCCTGATCTTCCAGAGGCTCGAACGCAATAATATCATCCAGTCGATTCCTGAGTTCGGCGCTGATAGCGTGGTTCACTTCCGCCAGTACTCTCGGCGTTACGTTTTGCGAAAGCGCCTGGCGGCCCGGGATACCGATCTTCTTTGCTTCGACAAAGAGTTCGCCACCGAGGTTGGAAGTGAATATGACAATCGCGTGATCGAATCGAATAATCCGCCCATGGTTGTCCGTAATCTGGGCCGGCTCCAGTATCTGAAGGAATATCTTGAGGACATCCGGATGAGCCTTTTCTATCTCGTCGAACAGGACCACTGAATGCGGATTGCCGCGCACCAGTTTGGATAGCAGCCCCTCGTCCTCCGAGCCGATATAACCTGGCGGCGCGCCGATAAGCCTTGAAACCGTGTGCGCTTCGCCATACTCGGACATATCGAATCGAATCAGCTTGCGCTCGGTGCCGAAAAAGTGCAGGGCAATTGCGCGGGCAAGCTCCGTCTTCCCCACCCCAGTCGGCCCAACGAAGAGGAATGCGCCGATCGGCTTTTCCGTCCCGGTCAGTCCCGCGCAGTGGATCTGGATCGCTCTCGTGACCCTCGCCACCGCGGCGTCCTGACCGATGACCACTTCGCGTAGGCGCTCTTCCAATTTCTGGAGCAGATCCCGATTGTTATCGCATAAGTAGTCGTCCGGGATCGTTACGTCAAGGATCTGTTTGAGCGCGGACGTTACGGCGAGCCGGTCGATAGACGGCTTTTCAACGCTTGGCGCGCGCGCATGGATGCTGCCCAAGATCGCATTTGCGCAGGCCTTATCCAGGAGGTCTATCGCTTTGTCGGGGAACCGGCGGTCGGCTATGTACCGATCCGAGAGAAAGATCGCCGCATCGAGCGCCTCGTCGAGGATTGACACGCCATGGTAGGTTTCAAATGCCGGCCGCACGCCATCGAGTATGACGCGCGTCTCCTGCGGGGTGGGCTCCAGTAGATTGAGAATCTCGAACCGGCGCACGAGCGCTTCATCACTCTCAATGTGACGCCGGTACTCATCGATAGTGGTCGCGCCGATGCACTTAATATCTCCCGATGCCAGCGCGGGTTTCAGGAGATTGGCGACGTCCATCGAATCGCCGGAAGCGCCCGCGCCCTTGATGAGGTGAAATTCGTCGAGAAAGAGGACGATGTTCGGGTCGGATGCCGCCTCGGCGACGAGCTGCTTAATCCGCTCTTCGAATTCGCCGCGAAACTTCGTGCCGCTCAAAAGCGAGGAGAGGCCGATCTCGAACAGGTGCAGATGCCGGATGGCTTCGTTGGCATGGGGCGAAAGGGCCATCTGGGCAAAACCGTAGACCAGCGAGCTCTTCCCCGTCCCCGCATCGCCAACAATGAGAACGTTGCCCTTGTTCTTGCGCCGCAGTGACTGCGCGATCTTCAGCATTTCGCTGTCTCGGCCAACGGTGGGCGACAGCTTGCCCTCCCGTGCCAGCTTGGTTAGATCTCGCCCCATACTTTCGAGCAAGGGAAACCGCCTGGGGCATTCCGTCATGAGCGGCTCTTCGGACCGTTCATTCACAATGGACTTGCCGAGTTTCGCGATGTCGTAATCATTGCCGCGCATCAATCGAACCGGGATGCCCTCGCCTTCCGCGAGCAGCGCGAGAAACAGGTGCCGGGGGTGTACTTTCTCCGTGGCCTGCCGACGGGCGATACGCTCGGCGATCTTCGCAACCTTCTTGCAGCGAGGAGTGAGGTCGATATTCTCCCCTGCCGCCGAAGCGCCCGCGACGCTGATAGCCGCGCGCACCTTACGCCGCCAGTAGACGGGGTCGAAGCCTGCCTCCTGGAAGGCAGTAGACAGATCGGGGTCGTTGACTTTGCAGAGTCCGATGAAGAGATGCTCGGTCCCGACGTAGTTCTGGCTGAAGCGCTGTGACTCCGCGGTCGCAATCGTCATGGCGTCGACTGCCGATTCCGACAGGTTGCCGATCATAAATCTCTCGCCTCACGATCTAGGGACGCCCTCGGGCGTTCGCTTCGACTGCTTACAACGGATATTGTACCCTGCGCGGTCTCTCGAATGAAGCCGATTACGGCCCGGCTACGTAGGAACAACGAGAGCGGGTAACGGCAAGAGGGAGGCGCGCGTGAGCGGTCGCGACAACGGAAGGGTCATCGAGGGAACGCTATCGCTCGGAATGTTGATATTGGTTTTGTTTCCGGTTTGGGGGCTGGTCTTTGCCGCGAAAATGCGCGAAGCGCCTCCGGCCGACGCGCTGATGATCGATAAGGTAACTGCGGCGCAGTTCGAGCACGCGCTGAATGTAGATCCCGAGATAGCACGCAGGCTGGTGGAATGGAGGGACCGCCATCACGGCTTCGAAAGCGTGGATGCCGTATTGGATGCGCCGCTGTTCCCGGAGGAGGAAGCAGCCCGGGTAAACGCCGTTCTGCGGGCAAGCCGAATCGACTTCTACACCGCCACGCCGCGTCTTATTGCCTCCGGGCTAGGCATCTCTCCGCCCGCGGCGCGCCGACTTGCAGTCTATCGCGATACCCGCCTTCCGTCGCCGTTCGCGTCTTCTGGGCCGCCCGGGCAATCCCAGCACGCACAACCATTCGATCCGGCGGCCATGGTTCGGCACGCTTCGCTTGTGGACGCGCGCGCGATCCGTCCCCTGCTGCACCGCTTCCTGATTCGCGAACCAACTGCCGTAGCGCGCAATTTTTGGATCGGCGCGGCAATCTTCGGACTTGTCGCGCTCTTCCTGCCCGCCTGGATGCGCTCCGGAAAACGGGGCGGCGATCCGTTTCTACTGCCGTTATCGCTGCTTCTCTCAGGGCTGGGAGTGGCGATCCTGTTTAGCGTCAAAGATCCGCTCCGCGATCGCGCAGTGTACGAACATCATTTCCTTGGACTGGCGATTTCGCTGATTGTCATGGTCGTCTGCGCTCGAATCGCACCGCAAGCTCGGGCTCGTATCCGTAAGTATCTCTACTTATGGGTTCTTGGCGCGTTCCTTCTCGTCGCGGCGCTGTTTGTGTTCGGCAGCGGTCCGGAGGGAGTTAAGCTCAATCTTTTCCACTTCCAGCCCGTCGAGATCATTAAGCTATTCCTCACGTTCTTTATTGCCGGCTATCTGGCGGACCGAGCGGACCTGATTGCCGATACTTCGGTGCGCAGCCTCTCCTCGGGCGCCTACACTAAGCCCGGGCGTCAGGCGGTCTGGTCGCTGCCACGTCGCCGGGACCTCGGTCCCATAGTGGTCATGTTCGCGGTGGCGCTCGTTTTGTTCCTGGTTATCAAGGACATGGGCCCGGGCCTGTTGATGTTCGCAACCTTTGTATCGCTTCTCTGCATAACGACGGGGCGCGGCAGTTTTCTGGTGACGGGAGCGAGCCTCCTTTTGATAGGCGGAGTGCTCGGATATTTCGCACGCTTCGGGGTATTTACGACACGCGTAGATATGTGGCTGCGCCCCTTCGCCAACTCGCACCCTAACGGAATGCAGTTGGGCCAGGGCTACTGGGGATTGGCGTCCGGGAGTTGGGTGGGCAGCGGTCCCGGTCTCGGCCTTCCGGGTCTCATTCCGCGTGGAGGCTCCGATCTGGCATTTGCGAGTTGGGGAGAGGAAGCCGGCCTGGCAGGCACATGGCTCGTGCTTCTCGTCTTCGGCGTCCTTGTGTGGCGCGGCATAGACATCGCCCTGAAAGCCCGCACCGATTTCGACCGGGCGCTGGCCTTCGGCATTACCATCCTGCTGGCGATGCAGACGCTGCTTATTCTCGCCGGTGTTACGGGCGCAGTCCCACTTTCCGGTATCTCGCTTCCGTTCATGTCTTATGGCGACAGCGCATTGGTTGCGGCATTCATCGTGATTGGCCTCCTGCGCGGGATATCCTCACGCTCAGTTGGCGACGAGGCATCGTTAGTGCGACCGGCGGTTCAGGCCGCAGCCAAGCGGTTCGCAGTCGCCTATTCCGTGGTGCTGCTCGGAGGGATCGGCGCGTTTCGTCTAACGACGCTCCAGCTCGCAAAGGCGGACGAGATCGCATCGATGCCGATTCACACGCCGGACGCCGACCGAATTTCGCGCGCACATATCAACCCTCGATTGCTGGCGATAGAGCGGCAAATCGAGCGCGGGAGTATCTACGACACTCAGGGAAGATTGCTTGCGACCTCGCGCTTTGCGGAGATGCTAAAGTCGGGCAAGCAGAAGACCGAGGCCCGGCGGCTCGCCGACGCCCATGACCGCTGGTATCCGTATGCCGCCGCGCTCGTGCACATCGTAGGGTATCTGGACCCTTCCGTGGGCGGCCCCTTCGGCCTGGAAAAGAGCCATAACGCAGACCTTCGAGGATACGAGCGAGAGGTGGACCTGCTTTCGGACTATCGGAGGCGGAACCTGCCGGGATATGTATCCCGAAAAGGCCACGATATCTACCTGACGATCGACGCCGAACTTCAGCGCGCAGTGCAGGATATCCTGAACCGTTCGACCGCCGAAGTGAAGGACACAGTCACCGGACGCCGAAAAGATCGGGCAGCCTTCGTCCTGATGCAGCCGGATTCGGGCGATATTCTGGCCGCCGCGACGCTGCCGGCGTTCGACCCGAATGGGCTCAGTCCCGCAAAGCTTCGCTCCCTGGTTCAGGGACCGGAGGCGCTGCTGGAGCGACCACTTATTAACCGGGCGTTCAGCGGTTGGTATCCTCCAGGCTCAACCTTCAAAATCGCTGCGACGGCCGCCGCCCAGGAGCTGCTGCCGAACGCGGAGGAGACCGCCTTCACGGCCAACCGCGTCTCCGGCAATATCCGGTGGCACGCCAACGGGCAGAGCTACGCGCGGTCGAAGATCCACGACGACAAAGGCGACCCCGAATTCGGCAGGCTGACCTTGCCTCGTGCGTTCGAGGTTTCGTCCAATATCTACTTCGCTAACCTCGCCGCTCGTATGGACCCGAACGATTTTCGCGCCTATCTAGTAGACAAACTCGCGTTCTCTCACGCGCCCAAACAGGACTTCTTTGCTGCGGACTTGCCGGATATCGGCTACGGCCAGGGCCGAATGCTGGCGTCTCCCCTGGAGATGTGCCGCCTCTGCGCAACCGTGGCAAACGGCGGCGCGACGATGCAGCCCCGCCTGGTGACGAAGATCGATACGCTTTATGAGGATCCTCGTCCGGTCGGCGACAAACTGCGGAAGCCGCGAGTGATCGATCGTCCGCCTGTCATTCTTCAGCAGGGAATGAAATCAGAAAACACGAAGAGGCTTGGAGGCTACATGCGGCGCGTGGTAACGAATGGTACCGCTCGCGGCGTCTTCGACGACTTGCCGTTCGCGGTTGCGGGTAAGACCGGCACTGCGCAGAACCACCAGTACGATCGTCAGCCGCACTCCTGGTTCGTCGGCTACGCGCCATACGGCGAGAGCGCGCGGCCTCGCTATGCGTTTGCATGCGTAGTCGAGAACGGCGGCTATGGGAAAACGGTTGCCGCAGTCATCTGCCGAGATGTATTGCGAAAACTGCGGAGCAAGTAGCGGTTTGCGCCAATATTACTTGTTGGCGCGCAAAACCGTTGGGCTAATATCGTGCGTAGGGGCAGATCTCGTGTCTGCCCCCAAATGGTCAGCCCAACGCTTATTCAGAGCAACAATTATTTAGACACGTACTGTCCGCCGTAGTGGATGATCTGCTCGCCCGCATAGGTTCCGCCCCGACGATAGCCAAAACCGGAGCCGCGATCGTCGAGGTAGAAGTCTGCCCGATAGTCGCCGGGGGCGAGGCCGTCAAGCAGCCTGTCCCAGACCAGCCACAATCCCTTGCCGTCGCTCTGCCGATGCAGAGTGAACGAAGCGAGCGCATGGAACTGGCCGTCCAATCCTTTCCGAAACATCCGGGCCATGGGAATAGCGCCTTCCGGAATGTCCTGCCCCGCCGTTACCTTATAGACGATGCTCTTACCTTCGGACACATTGGCTTCAAGGGCGGAGGACGCGAGGACCACACTGCGGGCGTCCAGGCGTCTGTCCCAACGCGTGCCCGCGAAGTCCACCAATTCGGGCGAGGCGAGCTCGTCCTGACTGAACGGAGGGTCGAAGCCCTGCATCGCCGGCTGTTCGTGGATAAAGGCGTTGGCGACAAGGAACTGAAGCCTACCCAGTCGGTCGCCCACAATTTGGAACCGTGTGGTGGGCGGCCGGAAAACATGCGCGCCGCCGACATTAGTCGCAGTCATGTTCGTGGCATCGACAATATGGCCGAACCGCCTGCGCTGAGCGTTGGTCTCGAAATATTCGATCATCGCGTGACCGGCGGGCTGGTTTGGAAGACCGACCTTTCGATGACAACCGACGAAACGAGACTCGACTCCCAATGATTTGAGGAGCGCCTGCGCCAAAACGCACCCATCTCCGCAATTCAATCCGGTCCGTACGAGTTTCGTGATAGCGATGCCCAGCCGGCTCGTATCGCCGAGGCTGGTGACATACTTCTGCCCCGCGCCCTTCACCTGCTGCATGGGAATGATCGCGCAGGCGACGATCGCCCAGTCGTTTCGAGTCATCTCAACGTGCTTATTCGCCACGATATGCTTCACGCGCGCCGCCAGCGCCAACACGAATTCATCAGCGTCCGCAGCCGAAAGCCCCTCCGGAAATTCATCGATCGACTTCCCGGCTGTTTTGCGGCAGAGATCGTTCCAGTCGAGCCTGTCCGGGGCCAACTCCCGCGTTACCAGGTCCAGCTTCGCCCAGTCGATCGTCTCGCCCCACTCCTCGTCGAAATCGAATTTGGCCGTATGCGCGGATGCCCCAGCCCCAACCGCCGCTTCCTTGTCGGGCGAGCCATGAGGCACG
>JAYTEU010000227.1:0-2914 GCA_043734985.1 Chthonomonadaceae bacterium | reverse complement strand
TGATATGAGCCCGGAGCAGAAACAGCAGTGGCTGTAAGAAAGTGTATAAAAGCGCCCCCTAACCCCCAATTCTGGGGGAACTAGCCGTTGCTATGTGCTATAACTCCCCCAAGATTGCGGGTACCCGCGTGAGGGTGTGGGGGCGCTTTTTGCACACACTCTAAGAACGGATTGCTGAAAGGGCGGCGCTATGCCGGATTGGTCCGCGCTCAGGCGGCGCGCTTATGAACAACATCTTAGACTTCGGGACCGCATCGACGCACCCGAGAATGCGCTGGTTCACGCCGACTTGCTGCTGGGGGCTGCCGAGGAAACGACCGGATTCGCAATCCAATCCCTTCCGGCAGGCGACCCCCTCCTGGCCGGCGCGCAAGCCTTTCTCGACCGAGATTCCGAAATGATATGGTTCGGGCTCGGGGGCGACCTCTCGCCTGAGCGACAGCGGTTCGCTCAGGCGCACGAATTCGCTCACCTGTGGCTCCATAGGGACGTAGAACTGGACGAAATCCTGCCGGACGACACGCCTGTAGCTTGCACTGGCTCCGCGCTTACTACCGCCGCTCAAATCGAAGAGGGTTACAGCCCCCGAGAGCGCAGGGAGCGTGAGGCCAACCTCTTTGCGGCGGAACTACTGCTGCCTTCAGCAATACTCCGTAACGCCTATATCGAACAGGGATTAAGGGCCAAGCAGATTGCGGACGCCACCGGACTGTCCGAGACGTGCGTCCTCTCACAGTTGGGTTATGCGTTGTTAGTGCCAACGATAGAAGCGCCTCGAACGGCCCCATCTTCTATTGAGTCTGCTACGAACCAAACCGTCGCGCTGGATGCTAGCCAGGAGCAGGCGACACGGATTCAGGCTGGTCCTGTCCTCATAGACGCAGGTCCCGGTACGGGCAAGACTCGCACGCTGACGGCGCGCATCGTCCACTTGATTCGCGATTGTGGTGTTCCTCCGGAGAATATCCTTGCCTTGACCTTTTCCAACCACGCCGCCGAGGAGATGATGGATCGGCTCCTGGCAGCCGTAGGTGAGACGGCGCACCGCGTCTGGGTCGGAACCTTCCACGCATTCGGCTTTGAGCTGCTGCGGAAAGAAGGGGGCGCGATCGGACTCCCTCCCTACCCGTCGCTGATCGAGACGGCGGACGCAATGCTCCTCCTCGAACGAAACCTCGACGCGCTGGACCTGACGGAGTATGAATACCTAAGCAATCCCACCCTTCCGTTCGCGGACATCTTATCGGCGATATCACGTGCCAAGGACGAGCTCAAGAATCCGGAAGATTACCGACGGGCCGCCGAGGCCATGGCCCTAGCCGCAGTGATGGACGCCGATCGGACAGAGGCGGCAAAAGCAGGCGAAGTTGCAAACGTTTACGCGGTGTATCAACGACTGCTTAGCCGGCAGGGTCTGCTTGACTATGGCGACCTCATCGCTCAATCGGTAGATTTATTGGAAGCCCACCCCGAAGTTCGTGATCGGTGGCAGCGCCGGTACCCGCACATCCTGGCCGATGAGTACCAGGACGTGAACCGGGCGACCGCTCGCCTGCTCGCGCTCCTGGCGGGTGACGGAAAAGGCTTATGGGCAGTCGGCGATCTTCGCCAGGCTATCTACCGGTTCCGAGGAGCCTCGCCGGCCAATATTCGACGTTTCGAATCGGACTTCCCCGGCGGCCAGAGGTTGTCGCTCGATTACAACTACCGTTCGCGCCCCGGCCTGGTGAGAGTGTTCAGCGGCATGGCGCTCGCGATGGCCTCCGGCGCCGAAGCGCGGCATACCTGGACACCGTTCAGGCGAGAAGAGCTGGCTCCTTCCGTAGTCCTCGCGGCTCCTGCCGATGAGATGGCGCAGGGGGACTGGCTGGCGGAACAGATTCAACTGCGTGTGGCCGGCGGATTGTCCTTTCGAGACCAGGCGATTCTCGTCCCTACCAATCGACATGCCGCCGAAATCGGGGAAATGCTCGGACGACGCGGCATCCCCGTTCATTTTTCAGGCTCACTGTTCGACCGACCGGAAATCAAGGACCTTCTAGCGCTCCTCTCTCTGGCGAGCGAACCGGATGGGCTCGCGCTAATCCGCGTTGCTAAGTATCCGGAGTACCAAATTCCGGAAGCGGACACGCGGAGTATTCTAGCCGACGCAGGGGAGGCGAACAGGCCGTTCCCAACCGCATTACCGTGGGCGCTTGAGAACGTCGAGTTATCCGACATAGGCCGAACGGGTCTAGCGCGGTTGTGCGAGACGCTGCTTCCCATCGCTTATCGCGGCGACGCCTGGCTGGTCCTTTCGCGATACCTCTTTGAAACCAGCGAATATCTTGCCCCGTTCCTCCAGGATCACAGCGCCCCGACACAGCAGAAACGACTGGCGATCCACCAGTTCCTTCTCACAGTCCAGCAGATGACAGACCGGCTCAAATTCGATAATCGCGAGAAGTCTCGCACGGGCCTCTTAGATCGACTTCGGAAGCTATTGCAGCTTCAGCAATCCAGGTCCGTGCGAATACCGGACACGGGCGCGGCGATCGATGCCGTTCGGATCATGACCATCCACGCATCCAAGGGCCTGGAATTTCCGGTTGTCTATCTGCCAAATTTAATAAAGGGCCAATTTCCGGCGCGGGGGCGGGGCGCCATGGCGACCTTGCCCATGGCGCTGACCGACGAAGGCGAATCGTCGGCAGGCGGCGAGGAGGAGATGTTCTTCGTCGCCCTCTCCCGGGCACGCGATGAAATGCTTCTCTCCAGTCCGCGATCGTGGCGAGGAAAGCCCGTCGAGCCCGCGCCGCTATTGGAGCGACTTTCAAGCACGCTGGAAGCAGAGGGCCTTACTTGGGCGATTGTTACTGCCGGGGAAATGAAGCCGACCGGCGAACATGTGCCGATCCTCGAGGTTGTAACCAGT
>JAYTEU010000226.1:0-1516 GCA_043734985.1 Chthonomonadaceae bacterium | reverse complement strand
TCTTATGCGCCGCGCGACACGAGCCGCCGAATCGCCTCCTGCACGGATGGCAGCGTGAGGAGGGCGCCGGCAAGGATCAGCCCCGCGCCCGCCCAGGTGAGCTTGGTCACTTTCTCGTTCAAAAACAGAACGCCCAGGACCATGGCGAGTACGAAGCTGAGCTTGTCGATGGGCGCAACGTGCGAAACGGGGCCGCTCTTCAGCGCCGCGAAATAGAAGAGCCACGAGAGCCCTGTCGCGATACCCGACAGCACCAGAAAGGTCCAGTTGCGGCTGCTTAGCGTCCCGACGAGCTTAAGCTCCCCCTGCGCCATCACGATCCCGAACGCGAACACCAGAATTACGCACGTCCGAATAAAAGTCGCCAGGTTCGACGAGACATTCGCAACCCCCATCTTCGCCAGGACTGCCGTCAATCCCGCAAACAGGGCTGAAAAAGCCGCAAAGACCGCCCAGTTCATCTTCATATTTTCGTTACTCCAAATCCTGCAGTCAAGCCCGGCCCAGCGGATACGAATTTCCCCCTCTCCCGCCGGGAGAAGCGAGGGAAATCAGGGAGAGGCGGGTATGCGTTCGGATGGTGGGGTGAGGGCGCTCATTTCAAAATGTGAAGCAGCCCCGCCGCAAGGCTCAGGAAGATGCTGATGCCGATCACGTCCTGAAAGGCCGTCTCGAATGGGCCGGCCGTCAGCGCCGGGTCGAATCCGGCGCGCTTCGAAATCAGCGGTACGATGGTTCCGACGACCCCGGCAATATTGACGGACGTAAACATGCCCAGAAACACCACCAGCCCGAACGCCCAGTGCTTGTCCCAGATTCCCCCAATAATACCCAGAACGGCAGCGCAGGCCGCGCCTAGGATCATGGTCGTGCTTACCTGCCGCACGACCGCGTGACGCCAGTGCGAAAGCTGGACATGGCCCGAGGAGAGCCCCCGAATAATGATCGCCGCGGACTGGAGCCCCGTATTTCCACTGATCGCCGAGATGACCGGCATGAAACTCGCCAGGAGGATGTACTTCGTAAGCGTCTGGTCGAAAAAGTGAATGACGACGCTGGCCAGCAGCTCAATTCCAAGTGTCGCCATGATCCAGGGCAGCCGAAGCCGCGCCACCTGCGCAGGAGTCTTCATCTCCAGCTCGTGCGCGTCCGAGCCGGACATGTGGGCGACGTCCTCCGCCGCCTCCTCCTGAATGACGTCGATCACGTCGTCGGAGGTTATCACACCGATGAGGCGTCCGCCCGGCACGGCATCGAGGACAGGAAGCGCCGTCAGGTCGTATCGCGCGAAGATACTTGCAACCTGTTCCTGGTCACAATCCGGCGTTACCGCGATCAAATTGGTCTGCATTAGATCGCGGACTAGCGTTGTCGAATCGGCGGTCAGAAGACGGCGAAGGTCGACGACTCCCTTCAGCCTGCCGGCGTGATCTACCGCATAAACATAGAATATGTGCTCGGCATCCGTCTTCTCCTGGAACCGCTTCAGCGCCTCCGCCTGTGTCGCGGTCTCGGG
>JAYTEU010000225.1:0-1760 GCA_043734985.1 Chthonomonadaceae bacterium | reverse complement strand
TTTACGCACATCCACAATACGATGTTCCGAGGGATCATTTGTCTAGGCGATTGAACGTGATGAGCGTGCAATTCAACACGCTACCTGTATTGGTCTTTCGCGTCTCTTCGGTTATCCGTCGGATTATCTAAGAGACTGGAGGGCAAATTTTCGATCGAGAACTTGGAATTTCCCTCGACCGCCTGAATTTCCCACGTGGTCGCGAATGCCTAATGCCTAACCTGGCGTAGCCAGAACCAAAAGGATGATTTACTGCGAACAAGTGTGAACGCGTTCTCAAATTGCGTGCAATCTGCGCGCAATTTGACTTGTAACACACTAATGCCTACCGCGCAAACCGCTGCACCCTGCCCGCCAAGTCGCGCGTGATCCTGGCGTCCACGTGTATGCCGTCCTCGTTGTAATCGGCTTTCAGCACGCGGCCATACTCATAACACTGTGCCACCAGGTCGCTGCGATCGTACGGAACGAGAAGCTGCACGTCGACGAGCAGGCCCACCAGCGTGTGGACCACTCGGTCCATCAGGTGCGACATTCCCTCGGCGGTCTTTGCGGAGATGTAGGCCGAATTGGGGGTCTCTACGATCAGCTCGCGCAGCGCGTACTGGTCCTTGAGCAGGTCCGCCTTGTTGAACACCGTGATGATCGGTTTGTCAGCCGCTCCGAGCTGTTCCAGCACCTCCATGACGGCGTTCTGCTGTAGCTGACGGTGAGGATGGCTCGCGTCCACCACATGAATGAGGAAATCGGCCTCGATCGTCTCTTCCAACGTCGCCCGGAACGCCGCGACGAGGTGGGTCGGCAGGTTCCGGATAAACCCTACCGTATCCGTGAGCAGGATCGCCCAGCCATCCGGCAGCGCCACGCGCCGGGTCGTCGGGTCCAGGGTGGCGAACAGCTTGGGATCCGCGAGCACTTCGCTGCCGGAGAGCGTGTTGAGAAGCGTGGATTTGCCGGCGCTGGTGTAGCCTACCAGGGTCGCGGAGGGGAACGGAAGCGTTTTCCGGTGCGCGCGCTGCTGCTGCCGCGTGCTGCGGACCTCCGCCAACTGCGCTTCAAGGTCACTTATCGTTTCGCGAACCTTGCGCCGGTCGGTTTCGAGTTTCGTCTCGCCCGCGCCGCCGCGCACGCCGATCCCACCCTGCTGTCGCTCGAATTTGGTGTAGAGATTGCCAAGGCGCGGAAGCAGGTAGGTGAGCTGCGCGAGGTTCACCTGGAGCTTGCCTTCACGCGTCTGCGCGCGCTGGCCGAAGATGTCCAGAATGAGCTGCGTTCTGTCGATCACGCGGCACTTCACGGCCTCTTCCAGGTTGCGCGCCTGGGCCGGCGTCAGCTCGTTGTCCACGATCACCAGGTCCGCCTGCGCATCCTGAACTCCGGCGTAAAGCTCCTCGGTCTTGCCGGGGCCGATGTAGTATCGCGGGTCGGGCCGGTCTCGTTTCTGGTAAAACTCCCCGACTACCGAGGCGCCGGCCGTCTCGGTCAGCGCGATAAGCTCCTCCCGGGCGTACGGCTTCAGCTCGACGTCGGGCTCAACGAATACCAGTATGGCCTTCTCGATCTCGGTTATATCATGCATGGGCTGCAAACGTGACATAGTAGGGTAGTGTCCTATCGGTCGGTCGAATTCTTAACTTGGCTGGCGCGTCGACGTGGTGGGCGGACCGGCGCGCAACCTATATCGTGGGTTACGCTTCGCCCGCTAAATAGTCTCGGATGGGCGTCTCCTTTCGCATAGGCGGCGGGGGACAAGCCCCCAC
>JAYTEU010000224.1:0-10440 GCA_043734985.1 Chthonomonadaceae bacterium | reverse complement strand
AGCGGCCGGGCCGGGCATGGGACCAGGTAAGGGTGCGGACATGCGCGCGCTCCGTTGCTTCACAGATTGAGAAACGGCTACATGTTCCGCGCGCTGCCGGGGAGTTCCTGCGCCCTTGGAAACCGACAAGGAAATTCGCTCACATTTCGTGAATAGAGATTCGACTGTATTTGCAGCCGAAGGCTCGCCGACGATGGCGGGGCGCGCCCACTCCTCGAAACCAGGTCAAGTCCGATTGAGCGGAAATAACTCGCAAACACAACCCAGGCCGAAAGGCTCTCTGCTTAAACGGATTCTGACCACGATCGTGGGCGTCAGCTACTTCCTCAGCCTCTGCTTTTGGGGACCGCTGCCGTTCTGCATCGGGGTCACGGTCGTCGTTGCGCTGGGGATATTCGAGTTTGTCGACGCATATACCCGCCCGCCCATCGGCGCCTTGCCTCAGCGCGCGGTCCTGGCGCCGGGAAACGGAAGCTGGGTCAATCCCCTGATCGCCTGGCTGGGCCTGCTGCTCCCCTGGGCGGCGTTTGTGCTGCCGGTCACCCACAGCCCCCTCACGTTTACGTATGCGGGAATCATGGCGCTGGTCGTTTCGCTCTTTAGCTGGACAGTCATCCGGGCCGCGCGCACCGGGCGAGCGTTGGGTCGAAGGCGCATCTTCTACGGGATTATCGGCTGCCTCTATATCGGGTTCTTGTTGAGCAGTTTCGTACTATTGCGTGGCGTCCCTGGAAATATAGCCGTACGCCCGTTCGGGATGGCGCATACCGGGGCGTGGCTCGTGCTCTACGCCGCTGTCTGCGTGTGGGCTACCGACACCCTGGCGTACTTCATCGGCAGGGCGTTCGGTCGCACGCCGCTGGCGCCCACGCTTTCGCCCGGCAAAACGGTCGAGGGCGCGATCGGCGGGCTGGTAGGCGCGACGCTGGTAGGCGTCAGCTTCGGCCTCTGGATCCACCTGCCCTGGTATCACAGCCTGGCTATCGGAGCAATCGCCGGCCTGGCGGGCCAGGTCGGCGATCTGTTCGAATCGGCGCTCAAACGTGAAATCGGCATTAAGGACTTCGGCCAGCTTATGCCCGGCCATGGCGGAATGCTGGACCGTGTGGACAGCCTTCTCTTCGTGATTCCCCTCGCATACCTCTATCTCCGGCTGGGCGCAGGATTGTGAGGTTGGGCAATCGGCATTAGGCAGTAGGCAATCGGGAAATACGGTCCCTACTGCCGACTGCCCGTATCTGCATTTTACGACTGCCGACTGCCGATTGCCGACTGCCTAACCCCTACTTCTTCTCCGGCACTGCGTCTTTCTTCACAGGCGGCGTCTGATCCCATCCCATCACGATATCTACCTGCGGCAGGGCTGCCTTTAGCTTGGCTACTCCCTCCGGAGTTACCTTGGTCTGCCATAGGTAGAGGTGTTTCAGATTGGTGAGCGGTGTGAGCTGCATCAGGCCGGCGTCGGTGATGGCCGTGCCGTAGAGGTTAAGGTAGGTCAGCGCCTTCAGGCCGGCGACTACGGGCATCCCGGCGTCCGTGATCTTAGTGTTCTCCAGGTGCAGCTCCGCGAGCTCCTTGTAGCTTTTTATGCGCTGCAAGCCGGCGTCCGTGATCGGAGTCGTTCCGAGATCGAGCCGCACTACGCCCTTCAGCCCCGTCAGTGACGTAAGCGTCGCATCCGAGACGGCCGCGCCCGCAAGGTGGAGGTTAATGTCCAAGTGGTCGTCATTCTGAGCCACGGGGCCAATCATTCCGCCGAGCTTTTCGATTTTCGCCACTACGGCAGGGTCCGGCCCGGCGCCTTTACGCACCGGGACGCCGGCCGTCGTGCCTGCGGGGGCGCCCTTGAGGCTCGCAAGGTAGGTCGACATCGCCGTCAGGTCTTTGCCCGTCACCGTGGCCGCGAATGGGGGCATGGTGGAGTCCGAGTTGTGCGCCTTGGGATTGGCGACCTGAACCGAGAGCCACTGAATGGTGTGCGTGGGGACCGCTCCGGTCACCGTCAGATCCGGCCCGGAGTTTCCGCCTTTGCCGCCAATGGCATGGCAGGCCGCGCACCCTTTTGAGTCGTACACTTTCTTTCCGGCGGCCACCAGCGGCGACATGGGCTTTGCAGGGGCGGCGGTAGGTTTCGCCGCCACCTTCTTGCCCTGCGATTTCGAGCCGGGACCGGCAATCGCGCTAATTATAAGACAACTCTGGAACACCAGGCCCGCCACCGACACCATAGTGGCAAAGCGGGTTTTAGAGGTCAAATCCGTCTCCTTTCAAATCGCGCGGAGATCGCCCGCGCAGCGAATTTAGTTTACTGACTTCTCGCTCGCGCCGGACATCGCGGCGCGGAGGGCTCGTACGCGGTCGATGTCGATTGGCTCCGAGACGACAGCGCTCTTTTTGAGGCTGGTCCCGGCTATCGCCCCATCGGCGTGCGCCATCAAGGCTGCCGCGCTCGCGGCATCGAACCCGCTCCCGATCAGCAGCGGAGTATCCGGAAGCACCGCCTTCACCGCCTGAAGATCCTTCTCGGACGTGTGCGCGCCCGTCGCGGAGCCGGTAACGATCAGCGCATCGGCGCGCCCCCGCAGGACGGCGTCGCGCGCGGCATCCTGGATCGAGCCGACGCCTAGCTGCGCCGCGTGCTTGACGAAGATGTCCGCGAAGACCGCCACGTTGGCGCCGATCTCCCTCCGGTAAAGGATAGCGTCCCGCGCCGCGCCCTCGATGATCCCCTGGTCCGTTACCGCCGCGCCGACCCACACGTTTACGCGAACGAACTGCGCATCGCAGATATGGGCAATCGCCAGAGCGGACCGCGCGTCGTTTCTCAGCACGTTCACGCCAAGCGGAAGCTGCGTGGCACGGCGCACCGCGAGCACTGCTCGCGTCATCGCGGCGATCGTGTGCGGCGGGACTGAGTCTTTAGCAAAGGGCGCGTCGAAAAAGTTCTCCACGATGATGGCCGAGCAGCCGCCCGCCTCCAGCGCTCGCGCGTCGGCAACCGCGCGCTTTATCACCGGCTCCAGTCCCTCCCCTCGGTCACCGGGACTGCCGGGCAGCGCGCGCAGGTGAACCATGCCAATCAGAGGCCGCTGATCCCAAAATGCGGCGTCCAGGCCACCATAATTACGTGTTCCCACTATTGTACCCTTCGCGCGTCTTGCGTCCTGCCGTTTTATTCTACCCGGATAGCGGCGGGACGCGCCTGAAGTGGAAGCCGGCGGAGGGAATGTTCAGCGAATCAGTAGGGGGCGTTACTGGCCGGGTCGATGAACGACCCGGCAAACCCAGAGCATCCCATCGGGCGGGCCCGATCCTAAGTGCAATGAACTGTAGACGCACGACGGTGTGTTCATGACGAGGGTACGCGGCCTTCGCACCCAGGGGTACCCGGCGCCGACTATGCAATGTTCAATTGAAAGTTCTATTAATAAGCGTGGTGGACGAGGGTGAGGTTGGCTTCGGCGGCCCAGCGGCGGAGCACCTCCGGCGCGGCCTTCAGGTCGGAGCCGGCAGTGTAGGCAGTCGGCAGGGTGTTGAAGCGGCCGCGGGCCTGTACGATGTGGCGAGTCTTGTTCACGACTTCGATCGTCATCACGCGGATGGAAGTGGGTTCGTGGGAAGCGCGCTTCCTCATCGACCAGATCGAAGTTCCGCCGCCGGCGCACGTGCCTGCATAGGTAGCGACGCAGTTGCTCATGTAGCGCCCCTCATGGTGCAGCTCTTTGGAGGATAGCATCTCCTGAACGGTCCAGATGTCTTCCGCGGCTTCAATTTCGCCTGTCTGCCACCGGCCCTCATAGCCGCGAATGCCGGAGCGGTCCCATTCGCGAGCGGGGCGCTTCTCATTGGCAAGCGCGCGGCGCCAGTCCTCTACGAGATGGACGAGCGCAGTGGCGGTGCGGCCCTTCATGGTCAATTCGGGCTGAGAGGGCGCCTCGCGAGTCCATATCCCATCGAGACCTCGAACATCGCGTGCCACGTACTTCTGGTTGTGGAGGTAGTCGACGATCGGACCGACCCGGGAAGGGTCGAGCATCGGGTTGTTCACCAAGAAGCGTATCACGGTCGCCCAGAACGGCTCGTCCTCCTGCGCGAAGCCAAGACGGGTGGCGATCACCGTTCGAGCGAGGCGGACCGATCCACCCATACCCAGAACCTGCCCCCACCGCAGGGCGCTTTCGACCGGAAACTCCGCCGGCGCGCGCATCGCGCAGTGGGCCATCTTTTTGGTGAGTTCGAAGGGCAGAAGCCCTGCTATGCGAAGATTGCCGCCCGCGCCGATATGCAGGAACCAGTCTGCATGCCGGCTAGCCATTGGTCCCTCGATCTCAAACCATGCGGCGTCCAGGAACGCGGGGACGGAATAGCGCGTGAAGAGATGTCGGACCAGGGAGCCGAAACGACGGCGCGGGCTTCCGAATTCGGGTCGCCACGTCTCCGGCTCCTCGATCCACTCGTTGTGATGGGCCGCCACGCGCGCCAGCGCTGCCAGCAGCGTATTCTGCCGATCCCAGCCAAGCTGTGGAAGAAAGGGACGGTCCGTCAGCCTATCGATGTCGCAGCAGAACCTGGTAAGCAGGCGCAGAAGCGCGGTTCTCGCGGCATTTTTCGGCCGCAGCGTTCCGACCAGCGCGAAAAACTCCCGCTCCCGATCGGTCCGCAGATCCTTCTCGGAAAGCGTGTCCTCAAAGACCGCCCGAACAAAGGCCTCCGGGCGGCGGCGCGACTCACGCGCGCGGGCCAGCGCAAGTCCGGCATTCTCCCGCCGAACCGCCTGCTTTTCGCACTCCAACTGCGCCGCGCTCCTATGGAGGGAAACGGTTCGTCCATGCGCCGCGCACCAGGCGGCATAGTCACCCATGCCGCGCATCCCGAGCTCCTCGATGTGGCTCTCCAGCTCCGCCCTATCTCGCGCTTCCGCGGCGAGCCTCTCCGCCCGAAGGACCTCGGCGTTGCGCTGCCGCCAGGGTTTGAACGGCGTCGGCGCGAAGCCCTGCACACGGCACCAGGCACGGTAGGCGACGCGGTCCGGCAGACCGAGCAGGGCGATATGGCGCGCCATCTGCTCGTGAGGCAGCGCGGCTGTTCCGGTCGCATATGCAGTTTCTGTTGAACCTTTTCTCAAATTCCTATTCCACGCAAGTCGTCCCGTGAAGATGACAGGAACGAGACCTGGAAGGTTGCGGAGGTCAGCCGCTTTTACGCTCGTGGGCGTAGTGGCAGTTGGGAGCCGCCGGACACGAACGAATGTGCGCCGGCTATCGGTATATTGTTAGTGTCTCAACGTTGCCTGATGAAATGTCGAAATCGAGGAAGTCTAACCGATGCGGTTACGCTTGAGCTCACTGGCCGGTCTCTGGATATCCATCCTGATCATTATCGTTGTTGCCGCCGCCCTGCTTAATTCACTGCGGCAATGTGCGATAAACGGCGAAATGTTATCCAACGGCAAGAGGCTGGTCCAGTTAGCGGAATATGCGGGGATGAACGGACATCTTGATGACTAAGCGTCAGTCCGGAGGATCTTATCGCGACCGTGAAGCGCATATTCGCGCTGCCGGCCGTGGTTAATGAGAGTTCGCCATGCTAACGCAGCGGGCGCCCGGTGGGGCTTACCCTACGCCAGCGAGGATGGGGTGATTTGCATGTGAGATAGAGAGGAACTACTATGGCTTAACCTACGCCCGCGAGGATGGGGTCGATGTGCGAAGAGGGAGCGCCTGCCTCGCGCGTTCGCTTTAGCTGCTCGAGCGTAGGCGCGGATCGTGCCACTCCCCGGTCCGTTTCCCGTGTTAGGTCGACGATCATGGGCTGGGGCAGATCGTTTCCGTTGCTGTCGGTATAGATCAGGACGATGGGCCGCCGCGATGCCGTCGGAAGCGTCCCCGCGACGATTCCCGTCTCGCCGGTCGTAAGTCGTACCGCTGCTCCATCCGGATACAGCGCGATGCGATAGCCCAGCGCGCAGACGATGTTCCTGTCGAAGAGGTGCGGGCTGCAGAGCATCCAACTGAGCGCTGCGTCGGGGAGCACCGCCTCTATGCCACAGCGCGTGGAGATCAGCGATTCGAACGCCTCGGCTACCGCGGCTATCCGTACCGCCGTAGTAAGCTGACTGCCTCTCATGCCGCGCGGATATCCGCTTCCGTCCATTCGCTCATGGTGATTTATTACGAGATCGGCGGCATCCGGACTGAGGGCGCCTGCTTTCAACACGTAGTCGTATCCCAAAACGGTGTGAGCCTTAAGGTGGCGGACATCCATGGTCGAGGGGGGCGCGCTCCTTTGCGAGAGCCCGCGCGGCAGCAGCATCAGTCCGACATCGTGAAGGAGCATCGCGCTCCCGATCTCGATCAACGTCAGTCGCGGCAGCCGCATATCGATGCCCAGTGCAACCGCAAGCGCCGCGACATTGACCGCGTGCTGCGATTGGTACTCGTCTTCGGCGGTGCGGCCGGAGAGGATGACGATGGCCTTGCCTGCTTTAACAAGAGAAGTGACCAGGGCATCCGCCGCCGCGCGAACCGCGCCAGGATCCGGGTACTCTTGTGGGGCGGCCTCTCCGGCGAACCCTTTAATAACGGCGCCGAGCACTGTCTCGCACTGGCTCCGCAGGCTGGACTTGCCCTTAGCCGCCGGCCTGGCTCCCTGGTTCTGGTCGATGAACAGAGACTGAATGCCGAACTTGTGAAGTCGCTGCAGATGTGACGGCCCGAGCCGCTGGCCCTTTGCGATAAGCATTCGGCCATGGAGGTCGGTGACGTCTTCGGCGACGCACATACCTTCGGTTATTTGATTTGACGGAACAAACAGCATGGCTTGTGTCCACGGAGTACACGATTAGAACTAGGACAGTCCTGGGACTTTCGTATTTATCGGTTCGATTGTTATCCGAAATGCCCCAAAGGAGTACCGGGTTTTCGATTTGGCGTTCGCGCATACAGGAACGCTGACGGAGTCCGCCTTAACGTTGAAGTACACCTAAGAGCCAAAGGGTCACTGATTTCTCCGACCCGAGGCCGCGCGGGATTGAAATCCCGGGCTAAGTTTACAAAACCCGGCTTCGCGGGTTAAGGGTGCAGTCCGCGAAGGCGGACTTCGTAATCCCAGACCGGTACTTCAGTGCCGCGTACCGAGAACGGAATGACCGTGCTAACCGCCCAGCGCCGGCAGGCAACCGGCGAATCTTTGTGGAACTGTAGGCCAGCTTAAGTATCAGGTCGGCGGGAGGCGTGGGATGCGTGAATTGGAAGGCTACGCGAAGGTGCGGGCTACGATCGATCGGCGCGAGTTTGTCCTGGGGGTATCCGCCAGCGCGCTCGCTGCGGGGTTTGCCGCGCCTCCGGAAGACGACCCGTACGCGCGCTACGTTCGCAGCTCTAAGGACTTCCGCCGTGTGAAGCAGGATCGCTCCTGGTCGGACAAGGCGTTTCCCGGCTGGATCTACATGCCGTGGACGTACCAATGGAACGCGGGATACACGGAGGCTTCCGGCCGCTGGAGCCAGGCGCACGGCTATAACGGCGCGTTCCTCGATGGAAACGGCGGCGCGCCGGATTCGCCCGCCGGCAAGCTGGCCTGGATCAACCGATTTGGACTGCGATTCTATGTCGATCACACCGCCGGGAAGGGCTCCCTCCACCTGTGGGACGGTGGGAAGCAGAAACCCCACCTTGCGGAGCTGCACGGCAATGGTATTCGGTCCATCCCGCTGAACGACACGCTGAAGAAGAAGCTGTTCGACCTCATTCGGACGAACGTGTCCCAGGTCAAATCTTCGCCCTTCCGCGCCGCGTACGCGCTGGACGACGAGATATCGTGGGGGCACTTCGTCCACCCCGCCATGTGGCGGGTCACGGACGACGACTCTGCCTATCCACGATGGCTGACCGAGATCTACGGTCCCACGGCGCCACGGCGCGAAACATGGGTGACGTACGAAGACATTCGGCCCCACCTGCCGCAATGGTCGGTGCGCGACTTCGACGCGGCCCCGCTGATGGACCAGTGGACCTTCAACGACTCGTACTGGTGCAACTACCTTGGCGACCTGGTTGAGTATTCAAACTCCGTCGATCCGGACACCCCCTGTGGCTTCGTCGGCGGGCAGGCTCCGAACGCGTTCGGCGGATACGATTACGCGAAGCTGATGCGCAAAGTGCAGTACATCGAGGCCTACAACCTCGGCTCGTCGCAGGCGATCGTTCGCTCGTTCAGCCCGCACAACACCGTCCCGGCCGTCACCAGCCACTTTCACCAGTCCGTCGAGGATGACGTCTGGCAGACCTGGTACTACCAGGCGCACGGAAATCGCGGCCACATTGGCTGGGTCGAGGGCTGGTTCGACGGCGAGACCCCGCGCCCCTGGCACGACGTCATCGCGCCGCACTACCTGGAAGCGGGCCGGAAGATCGGGCCGCTGATGAACGGCGCGGAGTGGCAGCACGACGGCGTCGCGATCTACTACAGCCATCCGTCCATTCAGTTAGGCTGGATCATGGACGCGGAGGCGCACGGCAAGACCTGGATAAATCGCGACGGCGACCACCGGCTGGGCGGCTCGCATCTTGTCCGGCACGCCTGGGAGAACATGCTCCGCGACTCCGGGCTCCAGTACAACCACCTTTCGTACGTGGACGTGATCCAGAACGGAGTGCCCACCGAGTACCGCACCCTGATCCTTCCGGCCTGCCTCTGCCTATCCGATGCCGAGGCGCGGGCGATCGAAGCCTTCTGCCGCCGTGGAGGCACGATTATCGCCGACTATCTGCCGGGTGTATGGGACCAGCATGGGCACGGGCGGGCGACGGGCGGCGCGCTCGACGGCCTGTTCGGCGTCCGCCACGATCCGGCTCTCAAGGCGGCGGGCGTCTTCGGCGGCAAGCTCTGGAGCGAGACCGATCAAGACGCGAATTTCGGCTGGAAAACCTACAAGGAGCTTCTGACAAACGGCAGCACGTGCATTAAGGACGCTAGCGGTTTCCACAAGGCGGTCCGCGATCTGCCGGTCGGTAACGTGAACCGCGTCGGCGCAGGTACTGCCGTGCTGCTAAACCTCTCCCCGCAGTGGTACAACGCCTACCGTGTCGAAGGCTTCGCCGCCGCCAGGCGCCGGGACTTTTTTATGCGCCACGTTATTCCGATTTCCGGTACGCGACGGTGGGTGGAGATCGAGGGCGCGGGCGAGCCAGAGTTTGGCCACGAGATCACCTACTTCCGGAAGGCCGATGGCCGCACCCTGCTTTTCCTCTGCTGGAACCCGGAGACAACCGGCTCGGAGGTC
The DNA here is from genome assembly GCA_043734985.1 of Chthonomonadaceae bacterium. GTDB lineage: Bacteria > Armatimonadota > Chthonomonadetes > Chthonomonadales > Chthonomonadaceae > DATGJU01. The sequence continues at coordinate 1,157 of JAYTEU010000224.1, read as the reverse complement.
GGTGGTGGCAGCGCGGTCGGCCTCAAATCCGGCGCGATCGACATCACCCTCAAATTCGCCAACTCGCTACGTGCCGTCCGCGACGAACGGCGTGGAATGGCGCTCGGCAACGGCGATCGGTTTAAGTTCACCTGGCGTCGCAACGAGGCGATCGTTCTTTCCTGCGCCGGGCCGGAGCCGATACGATAGTGGGGAGCACAATGTTCAACGACCCTTCCAGGACCAACCGTCCCAATATCCGGCTTATCACCAGCGACCAGAACACGCTGGGAATCAGCAATCCACGAATGGAAATCCCAACCTGGACCGCCGACGCAGGGAATTACCAACTCTGGTGAACGGGGACTGCGGCCTGCCGGAATTCATCGAATCCCAGTATCATACGAGACGTTTACCGTCACATACTGGTCCTGCGGTACCACTACGGGTTGCGGACCGGGCGGAATCGGGAAAGTCTGGCCGCCATTCGGAGGAAGACCGACAATCTGGTAGGAACCAGGCGAGATAGAAATCCTGAAATTGCCATTAGGATCGGCTGTCTGCCGTGCTACCTCAGCGCCGTTTGTGCGCTGAACGACGATTACCGCTCCAGGCAGAGGCGCTTCATTCGGCTGCCCGGGCAGCGACAAAGGGGTAATAGGGCCTCGCGTTGCCTGCCCCTGAACACCAGATAGCAGTACGGTCGCAGGCTGTCCGGTTCCGCTGCCGCAGCCCGACAGTAGGCCGCAAGCGAAACCTACGAACATAACCAGGACAAAGCGCAACTGCGTTACCATTATTAATCTCCTATTAATCTCCAGGACGCTGTGCAGGTCAATAGCGGTTCCAGTAGACATATCGGTCATCGCCGGACAGGGCGATACCGTCCCTCATGTTAGAGATACGGAACGCTGCGTCGGCGTGCAGTCCCTTGGCGTGGCCGTCGAGAAACGCGAAGCTGCAGAGGCCGTCCATCGCGAGCATGTGGCCCTGGCCGTCGCCATCCTGAAAATCGCGCACTTTCGTGGCGTGGTGGCGGAACTGCGCGTAGAAGCCGGGCATGCCGCCGGTCTCCGAGGTCCAAGGTGGGCGGCGATACATGGCCCAGCCGGAGATTCGATCGAAACCCGTATCTCCGAGAACGATCGTTTCGGCGGGGTGGCCGATCTCGGCAAGGT
>JAYTEU010000223.1:0-13497 GCA_043734985.1 Chthonomonadaceae bacterium | reverse complement strand
ACCGCCGCTGCCTGCGCAAAGACGTCGCCAGCCAGATCGCCGTCTCCCCCCTCGATCCCTACTTCACCGTCCCCCTCACCGATCTTCAGCGCCGCTGATTGGCAAGCCTAAGTGGGCAGCGTAGCGTTCAGTGCTCCATCGTGCGCCGTATTCACGCCCCTCGCCTGGACCGAACCAAAACGAGATTGTCCTCGACTGTCCAACCCAATCTGATTGAACGTGACGGAATTGGCGCACGTCCCTATGAGATATATTGTGAACTTCCTCATCCATTCAGCACCTCCTTTTGAGCAGCAACCGCGGAAACATCTCCAATTTCCCAAATCTTTGTCATGCCGAATGGCGAATCATTGTGACAAGCGGGGTATTCCGGATTTCGCTCCCTTCTTAGGATTCGATGTGCTTCTACGCAACATCGTGCCCGCCGCCACTCAGGTCCGATCACTCGTCCTAGATTTACGTTACGTATCCGACTTAACCCACGGCTGGCTGACTATTGCATCACAGTCAGATGACATCACAATAATCCTTCATTTTTTCGAATATCGCTGTAACGCCCATATGATTTCGATGGAATAGCATATGACAGTTTCCACTTGTCAGTCAAACACTATGTTCCACCAGAAAGGGCCAGCTAAATGATCGGCGGTACTGAGATCTGTGGTAAATACATGAAGACAAAGCACTTTGAGTTGAGACAGGCACAGCGTAAGATTCCCGATGCGCAGGTGATATTGGCACTTCAATATGGTCGCCGGTTCTACGAGGGTGAAGATCGCGTCTATTTTCTGGGGCGCAAACATCTGCCTAACGGACTCGATTCGAATATGGTTCACCGTGCAAATGGCACGGTTGTAGTGGTCGGGGTACGAGGTGAATTACTGACTACGTACCGAAATCCCAGATTTATACGCGAATTGAGGCGCCGTCAATCGTGAGCCTAAGGTAGCCATCGTTAGTTTGTAAGGACTATCTAGAAGTATATTGCAATATTCGGCTTTCAGCACATTGTATGTCGATAAATGATAAACCATTAAATGTCGATCGGGCAACGGAGGACAAGATGGAAGAGCCGGAACCCCAGGATCCATGCCATCCGCCGGGAGAGATAGCAAGCATTGAGATGCTTCGGGAACAGGCTATCAAGAAAGAGCGTAACGGCGCCCTGATCGCACGGTGGATTAAGGAAAATGAGGCGGAGCTCGCGAGAGCACTGCGGCCGCTGGCTTTTAAGATCAGCGAAGCACGGGGGCAGAGCGCTGCGGAAACCACGCTCGATTTGCTGGTCGAGGTGACAGGCAGCGCTATGACTACTGCGGAGCGTTACGATCCGGAGAGATCACTGCACCATTGGCTGCTGGGCATCGCGCGGAATGTCTTGTTACAGTGGCGCGACCAGTCAATCAAGCGAAACCAGCGCCTGATACCGCTAACGTCGGAGAGCATGGACGACAATCTATCCAGCACTGATCTCTTCGAGCGTACCCGAAGGGCCGCAGCGCTGGAAGCCGGAAACCTCTGGATTAAACAGGCGCTCGCCATGCTCAAGCCGTTGGATAGCAAGATAATTACGTTGATGTGTATTGAGCAGCGCGATGCCGCTGAGACGGGTGAGATACTGCACATCGATGCAGGCACGGCGCGAGTCCGGCTTTCAAGAGCGTTGCGGCGTCTGCGAATTGCCTTGACCGAAGACGAGGCCCGCGCGCTGCATGGTGTCGGGACGGAGCGGGGGAAGCAATGATTAACGATGGCAAGAAAGAAAGATCCATCGATCCTCAGATTGGCAATGATACCCGCGAGCAGCGAATAAATCGCGAGCAGTTGCTTCAAGCCTATCTGGATGCGCTGGAGAGTTGTGATCTAGAGAAGCAGGATGAGATCGCACAGCAAGCGGAGGGAGACATAGAACTTGAAGATGCGATCTGGAATCTGCATTTGACCCTGGGCGCGGAAATAGAATTGGCGGACTGGCAAGCTCGGGTGAATGCGCAGGCCGCTGAGGCAGATATAGTCCATCATCTCGCGGAGGCGAATCTTTCCGCGCCTGTTACTGCAACTCGCGCCGAGGCCGAAGCGTTGTTATCGCTTCAATCGGTTCAGGACGCTGCTGCGGAAGAGGTCGAACCTCCGCAACTCACCCTAGGTGATGTTGCAACTCGACTTCGGCACAATGTCACGCTTGGGCTTGTAGCAGTGCGGGATCGGGCCACCGCAATGCGCGCCGCAGTCCGCATTGCGGAAGCGGGAAAGCAAGATTTGGAAGAGGAGCATCTGAGCCGGCGCGGCACTCGGACTTTGCTGGCTCGGATGGGACTAGCGGGCGTTGGCGCCTGGTTCGAGAAACTATTCCACGATGCCGTAATCGATTTAACGATGGCGCGGGAGCAGGATGCACTGAGGCTTGCTGCTGCTCGAAGGTCGCGCATAGTGACCAGAAGCCACCACACGAGCAATATCCCGCAGAGCGAAATCTCAAGTGAAGGCAAGAGTGATACCGAAACCGATGCAGGAGAGCAGGAAGGCAGCAGATGATCGAGCCCATTTCCATGCAGTACGTGGCAGCACATGCGACCAAAGCGGTCTTAGACCTGTACAATGAAGTTGACATCCCTGCGCCCACGCCTGGGATGCCTATCGCCCCTCTGGGTCCGTTGCTCAATCGCCTGAATGTCACCCACGAGGCAATTGAGGCACTGACAGCCCACAAGGCAGAGGCATTCCTACGGAACCGATCCGTCCTTGGCATCGATGGACTCGGGCTTACCGGAAATCTGACCGAACGCCTTGCTGGGTTCCTATATGCTTCCGGACGTGTGGCGCGGCTTTTCGTCAACTCGGATGACCCAGTAGTCCGGCGGCGGTTCAGCATCGCACACGAACTAGGCCATTTTGTAATGCATTTTCGCCCACGTCTTTCACGCTGGCGAGAAGCTCTCGAATCGGATCAGGCAGTTCCAGCTGCCCTCTACGATGCCTTTACACTCCCAGAAGGTGAAGAGGAAGCAGAAGGTGACAGTCAAGAGTTCGACCGACAGGAGCGCGAGGCGGATGCGTTTGCGGCCGCGCTCCTGATGCCGTTGGATATCGTGCAGGAACGGGCGAACGCTCTCAAATCGGTTTTCCTGGGAGATAGCTTGATCGATCGCCTGGCAATGGAGATGCTTGTTAGTCAAGCAGCGATGAGGCGGCGTCTGCATGCGCTGACACCGATAGGAAGGAAGGTTTAGCAAAGCCATGGACCCTAAAGGAGGATGGGAACTGTTGCGCAGCTGGGGAGCAAGGCGAGCAGGCAGTTATAATGAACCTTCTGATTTCTACGGAGCGGCTCGTCCGGAAGAAACGGACTCTGAAAATGCTGGCGAGGCGAATAAAACGCGCAACTGGGATTATGAGTTGTCACGAGATGCGTGGCAGCCCCTGTCCTATGCAGAGGCGGCACCGATGACAGACCCTTGCCTGCGACCTGGTCGGTTCGTAGACGGCAAGGACGTTGGGCGCACCGTGGCCTACGTTCTTGCCCCTCAAGGATTTCCGGTCCCGATTCGCCTCTCTCAGATTGGCGCTATCGCACTACGCGCACTGCCACCGGATGTGCCCGGTGATGGTTATCGGCTACGTTGCGAAACGCGGCGTTCTGAAAAAGTGGTCTCGTTTATGGCCGACCTATTCCCTTGGGATGAGGTAGAGCGGTTTGCCGCCGCTCTGCACGCCAACGGCTTTCGGCTCCTGATCTCCCGGCGTGCCACTTCCGATGACGATATACGAAATTTCGCCTGGTTAAATGAGAACGCTCGCTATCGCACCCGAGAAGAGATGTTTCGTCTCGAACGCCTCGCCATTAAGCCCTGCGGAAGCGAAGAAGATAGGGTAGCCACGCTTGCGGACGGGCGCCTGGATGACAAAGAGGAAGCGTTTGTCCGCGATGAGCCAATGATTGGTCTGGTCAAGACACACGCTAACACGACCTATCTGCACACGCTTGGCTGGAATACGCTTTACGCACTGCGTCCGGGCGAGAGGACACCCGCTCTGGCGCTGGATACTGAGAAACTTCGACTCGTTACCTGGTATTTGCGGTTGTCTGCCGGCAATGGAGCTGGGCCATTCGACGGTATCGTCCGAGTGGAGATACCGCGTCCGTTTTTCGAGCAGGTTGCAAAGCGTGATTTTGGCTACATCAATTCGCTTTCGCGTGTTCTCTGCGAAAGCCGTAGTCGAGATGGCGGCTACAGTCGATCCGCAATCACTCTGTATCCGATCCAGCGTGCCGAGGAGGTATTGGGAGCCTGCTTCGCCCCGCCGGACACGCTGACTTCGCATTTTTATCATATTGCCGGCCTGTAACGTTTGACGTTCCATCTTGGAATAGTAGTTGACAGACCATTAGGAAAGCAAGAACAGGAAATGCTATTGGACGAGACACAGACTCTGGACGGCCCCCAACGTGAAAATCTGAACACGGCACGCGCTCAGGGGCCGGGAAGCACTGAGAACCGTTTCGATGATACGGCATTAAACGCTACAGAAGATAGACAGGAAGCCGAGGGAGGGAATGGTTTCGAAGCGATGCCTGCTTGGAAACGCCCACGTGGCGCGATCCAGTTGAAGGACAGGCGATGTATCGGGCGTGTTGGCGCTCCTCCGTCCCAGGAAGCAACTAGTAGTCGCTTCTGTTTTTGGATCCCGGAAGAGGTGCTGGTTGAAGCGACGCAGATCGTCACTGCTCGCTGCGCTATTCCTGGCGACCCTGGTAAAGGCGAGATGACCTACTATGCGCTGGTGGAGGAGGTGCATCGATGCAGCCGCCGCCGCGGCATGGGACATGAAGTTGATGAGTTCGACGGTGATTTGGCCGATGAGCCGATATATGCTAGCGAGGGCATTACCTACGCGAACGCGGCGATTCTCCGGACGGAGCCGCCTTACCTCACGCCGCCTCGCGAGCGTACTCCCGTGTTGATCGCTAGTGACGAGGAGGCGCAGGCTGCTTATGGTGCTAATGAGATTAAACAGAAGAGTAGGCTTGCTATTGGCCTGATTAAGAATGGAGGAGCCACAACTGCCGGGCCAGGTTTCATTGACCTCGACTATCTGCTCGGCGCGAACGGTGGCCACCTCAATGTCAGTGGCGCTGCGGGCCGTGCCACGAAGTCCAGCTTTCTGTTGAATGTCATATACTTACTGCTCGCTAAAGTCGCTCGAGACAGAATAGCTCAACAATCCGAGCAAGATCCGCTGAGGATTGTCCCCATCATCTTCAACGTTAAGAACTTCGATCTTCTGTATATTGATAGGTGGAACCGTGATTTCGACAGCATTCGGAATGCCACCGAGTGGAATGCCCTCGGCATAGAGAACCCAGGGCCCTTCAAAAATACCACATTTTACGCGCCGCAGGCGCCTAATGAGAAGGCTCCAATACAGACAGGACGCACGGCCGATGTCAAGCACTACTCCTGGGCGCTGAAAGACGTCGTCGAATGCGGACTGCTCACGTACCTCTTCTCAGAAGAGGACGCCGCCAATGAAAACTTCATCGCACTCGTTCTCGACCTGGAGAACTGGTTGACCGACGAGACGATCGAAAGCGACGGTTCCTCCACGCGTAGGCTGCGCCAGAGTTGGAACGATAATGGCGGTCAGCCAATCGATACGTTCGGTAAGCTTAGCGACTGGCTGCGCTCCGGCGGCGCGGCAGTGCTGGGTAACGACCATCATGAGGCAACGCGCAAGAAGCTGTCAAGGCGCCTGCTAAAGCTGCTTTACGAGAGCGGCGGAGTCCTGCGCCGAGATGAGAAGGACGGGGCGCCGCTCAACGTGACAAAGGTGGACACCTGCGCTCCGATTGTCATCGACCTCAACGGCCTGGCAGGACGCGCCAGCCTGCAAAGGTTTGTGGTCGCGACGGTGCTGCGGCAGCTCGTGGATGCACGCACCGGCTCGAAGGCAATCCGCAACCTGAAGTACTTAGTGACACTGGATGAACTGAACCGCTTCGCCCCCAAGGGAGGCCATGATCCAATCACCAAGCTAATCGAGACGGTCGCGTCCGAAATGCGCTCTCAGGGCGTGCTGCTCTTTGGTGCACAGCAACAGGCGTCACTCGTGTCTACGCGCGTGATCGAGAACTGCGCTGTCAAGGTCCTCGGACAGACCGGTGCCCTGGAGTTGGGCAGTGGCGTCTGGTCGACCTTGTCGGAAGCGGCAAAACGTCGAGCCGAAGCGCTGTTTCCCAACGAAAAGCTGATCCTGCAGAGTGGGTTTCGCCAGCCTATGCACGTCCTGGTGCCTTTCCCGGCCTGGGCCATGAACCGTGAAGAAGCAGAGGCGGATAGGGCTGCGCAAACAGACGCGAATGGGACAAAACTTGATGGCGCGAACGACCTCGGCTCTTTCGGAGACGCGTGACGCACCAGATCGGAACTTCAGGCAGGATAAAATGGAGGAGACACGTTATGCGCGTATTGCATACGGGTGATTGGCACATGAACGATCATCTTGGGCGAATCGATCGTTCGGAAGACATCGAAAGGGCTCTGGAACGGATCGCGGGCTACCTTGATACGGAAAATGTCGACGTTATGGTGGTCGCCGGGGACCTGTTTAGCGAATATACCAATCGCGATACCCTGCGTCACGCCGTAAGTCGCCTGGAAACGATCTTTGGCCCGTTTCTTTCGCGCGGCGGAACAATCGTCGCTGTAAGTGGGAACCACGATCGTGAGGTCTATTTCGAGACACTTCGCAGCGCTATGGGTCTTGCTCCGGGGATCCCTGGACTGCAGGGATCCGCGCCCACTGGCCGCCTGCATCTGTTTACGCGTCCCAATCTGCTTAAACTCGCTGACCGGAATGGCAATATAGTGCAGTTCGCTCTAATGCCCTATCCTGGCGCCTACTGGCTCAAAGAGCCCAATTTCGAGGCATTCGGCGACGATGGCGTAGGGCAAAACCGGCGCATTCAGGACCGTTTCACTCGCTATCTGCGTGAATATCTGCTGGGCAAGGTGGTTGATCCGGCCTTACCGACTGTATTAGTCAGTCACATTTTGATCGAAGGAACGGCGACGCGGGCCGGTTACAAACTGGACTCTCGTCATGACGTTGGCTTTCTGCCAGCCGATATTCCAACGAACTTTGCATACGTTGCCTACGGGCATATACACCAGCCGCAGGAGGCAGTTAGTAATGCTCCCTGGGTCCGCTACTGTGGAAGCATCGACCGGCTGGACTACGGCGAAGCAAAGGATGATAAGAGCGTAGCGCTCGTCGATATCGGGCCATACGGGCGTATCGGTGAGGTGCGGTTGCTTCCCTTGGAATCCTCTCCTATTAGCCGTTTCGAATTGACCGACCCGGAAGCCGATCTTGCACAACTTGAGGCCCATTGGAGCGGCCATCCGGATAGGGCGAGGATGCTGGTCTACTACATCCTGAACTATCGGCCGGGTATAGGTAGTAACCTGGACAGCCTGCGCCGCCGCCTGCACACCCTATTTCCCCGTTGGTACGGATGCGATCTGCGGCCATTACGAGTAGGTGGTGGTGAAGGCGAGGGGATAATCCCGGCGATCGATCTGGCAGATGTCGAGAAGACGACACTGCTGTATATGGAGAAAGCGTTGAAAAGCGATCCGCGTCGAGAGGTGCTACTGGTTGCCCTAAATGACCTGCTTCACGCTCCCGATGACGGGGCAGATGATGCAGAGTTCGCCGCGCGGATTAAGCCGCACGCCACAACGGAAGCGGCTTCTATGGAGGTCAGCGCCTGATATGATTCCACTACGCGTCTATGTTAAAGGCTTTCTCAGTTACCGGGGCGAAGAGACATTCGACTTCCGCGAGCGCAAGCTCTGGATGCTTTCGGGGCGCAACGGAGCCGGCAAATCCACCGTATTCGATGCTGTTTCCTTCTCGCTGTTCCATAGGCACCGGGGTGGCAGCAGCAAGGCTGGAGACCTGATCAACTGGCATTGTGATGAGTTTGTCGTAAGTTTTGAATTCGAGGTCGGCGGAGAAAAGTATCGCGCCTACCGGCGTGAACCGCGTAAGGGCACTCCCGAGCGGCTGCTCTCCCGGTGGAATGGATCTGCATGGACGCCACTGGACGGATCTCGACAGGAAGCCGGCTTTGGCAAGCACATCCACGCGATCCTCGGCATGGATTATGAAACATTCTGTGTTTCAATCCTACTGCGGCAGGGCAAAGTGGACCGGCTGCTTGATGTCGATCCCGCGGATCGGTTCGACATTCTGTCACAGATCGTAGACCTATCGAAATATGAAGAACTGCGGCAACACGCTGATCAGCGCCGCAAAATCCGTAAGAACCAGGCAGACGACGCAAATCGCGCGCTTGCCTATGCCCCGGAAGTCTCCGTTGCGGAGATCGAAGCACAGGAGCAGATCACGACCAACGCGGCGGAATGCATGAGGGAGACACAGTTGGAGGTAACGCGTCTCGCTGCGGTGATCGTTCAGGCTGGGCTGTGGGTCAACATGAACGATAGCAAGTGGAAAATTGAGGAGAGTCTGGAAAAAGCAGACGACCTGGTTGTCAACGAGGCTTCCATCCTGCGAGACGCAGCGCGATTGACGGAACTTAAGGAGGCGCTGCCAAGGTTGGAAGCACTCTACAAGGCGCGCAGTGGGTATGGAAGTGCATTCCATGACGTCCATAAAGCACAGACAGAGCGAAACCAGGCGATCACTAAGTCCGCGGCGCATGTCGACTGGGACGATGCGCGTGCGCTGAAAGATCCAACGGGCGTCCTTGCTGCGCTGGAAACACGGATTGAGGAGCTAGGCGAAAAGAATGGGGCGTTGCCTTCACTTCGAATCTTCTCACGGAAACGGGAAGAGGCGAGGAAAGCGATCGAAGCTCGTGAGGCTCTTATTGCTGCGCCCGTTATTAGTCCGACACCCTACGAAACATTTTGCGTTGTAGAGATTACGGCATCTACCGTTGCCGGTGAAACGCTCGCTGGCGCGTGCGAAAAACTAAATACGGTCAACACGAATATCGAAGAGGCCGAGGCGCGTCTGGAGCGCTTCCATGAGGCAGGCGATGCCGCCGAATGCCGCTACTGTGGCCAGATCATTCCGAAAGATCGGCGAGCCGGAATACAACGTGAACTTCAGGACGCGATTGCAGAACTGAGAACCAGTGCAGCCGTCGCCGAAGGCAAGGTGACTCAGGCAAAGCAGGCCGTGACATCAGCGAGCAAGGCACTCGCGTCAGCCCGTATACGTTGGCAAGCCGCTTCCACCGCAGCCGAATTGTACAGGCAACAAGCCCGGGACGCCGCCACGACATATGCGTCCGCCCAGCACGATGCTTTCGAATCGTACGATGGACTGCCCAAAATCCTGGCAGGCAGGATCGAATCGGTTCCCATCGCTGCCGATCCCAAAGCGGAGGCGTGGGCCTGCGTAACGAATGCTGCGTTTCCCACGCCTTTGGATATTACAACTCTTGAATCCGAAGTGAAGGCCCTGAGTACGTGCCGACTAAACCGTGGAGAGCTGCAAACCAAAATGGCCGATGTGACTAACCATGATGGGGTGGTCACAGAACGTATACTCGCTGTGAAGGTCGCGGAAGCCTTTCTCTCACCGGACTGGCGCGTGCAGGCCAGCCCTGAACAGCTGACGCCTGAGACAATCACGATATTGAAAACAGAACAGAGAAATCTGGCTGGCGCAGACGAGCGTCGTGAACAGATTGAGGAAGCAAAACAGAACCGAAAGCAACTGCAGCAACAACTCAAGGATTTGGGTACGCAGATGGAGCGGCTTCCTGTGGAAGCGCGCCGTCCTGTAGGCGAACTAGAAGGTGAACAGCAAGCGGAGCAGGGAAGGTATAACACTGCGCAGAAAGAGTGGAAAGAAGCGAGCGGAAAGACTCAAGACCTTCGGCAGCAGAGGACGCGGCGGCTCGATCTAGAATGGCTCCGCGATGAAACCCGACGCGAAGAGGGACTCTACGAAACACTTGCTAAACTGCTCAGCGCCGACAACCTTCAAAGCTATCTGCTACAGGGTGCAGAAGCGGCGATCGTCGAATACGCCAACCTGGCTCTGTCGGCGTTCTCCGGAAGTGAGTTGCGGCTGGAGCGTCGCGCGATGGGCGAGGATGACGACGATGATGGTGCCATAGCCAGCAAAAAGCCGCGGCGTAAAGCGCTAGATCTACTCTGCCACAATACTGAAACCTCTGATGCACCGTTGCCGCTACACTGCCTGTCAGGCAGCCAGAAGTTCCGAGTTGCCGTTTCGCTTGCGTTGGGCATAGGGCAGTTTGCCAGCCGAACGGATGCGCGCATCCAGTCAGTAATTATCGACGAGGGATTCGGCAGTCTAGACTTGGAGAATCAGAGCGGCATGGCCGCGGAACTCCAGGCGCTCGCAGATCGGTTGGAGCGGATCATCGTGGTTTCACATCAGGAGACCTTCGCCGACGCCTTCCCAGACCGCATTCATATCGCACTCGGCGAGAACGGATCGTATGCCGAGCGACTCCTAAATTGATTAATTGATTAGGGTGTGTTTACTCTCAGTTGATTCCGACCCGAGCACACAGGAACGCGTGATCTTGGCTTCAACCGAAATGAAACACACCCAATTGATTAGGTTGGAAGTTGAGTTTCGCTCCGAACCTCGGCATTACTTGTGGGAAATCCATCATTCTGCCTGTAAACTCGGGATCATGGAAATGGCCCAAAGATCTCTCATATATAAATACTGTAGATGGACGCACATGATCTGTCACATCAACTCCGCACCTCCGCGTGCGTCCAACTTCTACTGCTAAAGCGCGAACACCCACTTCACCAGGACCTGGCTTGCAAACCGCGAGGCATTTGGGTCGCCGAAGACCAGGTAGGTGTCGGTGCCGGCGCGGCCCGCATTCTTGTAAGATAGGTAGAAGTTGACGTCGCCGTTATTGACGACCACGCGCCCGCCCCACGCCCGGTGCGGCGTGATCTCATAATTGAATGTCAGGATCTCCTGGTGCTCGATTCCCTTATAACTCTGCAGGAAGGCTCCGAACACTATATCCAGCTTGCGGAAGATTCGCAGGCTGAACGACGGCCCGACCGCGGTGTAGGGAAGATTGGCCTGTACGCCTGAAGTGACGAAGAGGCCCCATCTGCGGAACCGGTTAGAGACGCTGCTCTCCAGGTTGAAATTGAACGTCAGGTCGTGGTCATTGTCGAACATTCCCCCCTGCACGCCCACGCCGAACCGGTAGTCGCTGCGCGACTCGAACGATACCCCAAGATCCGCGGTTCGCTGGAACGGCCTGCCGTCCTGGTGCCAGTTCCAGGTTGGGCTGAACGATACGTCGAAGCCGCGAAGGCTGCCGTGCCGCCAGCTCGCCGACCAGTCGGTATACGTCAACAGCCCGTGGACATCGTTGAAACGGATGAGGCCGAGCCGGTCGTTGAACTTCGTGCCGACATCGTTCCAGCGTATCGTCGAGAACAGGTTCTTGTCGGAGAGGTTGATGGCCGTCGACCAGGCGACGCCCCCGGCGTTCGGCCCGGAACTGGCCGCGAACTGCGAGTCGAAGCCCCACTTCCCCCGTCGCGCATCCTGTGCCAGCACGAACACCGAATTGTCCTCGCCCCCTTTCACATGCTGAAGCACCATGGCGTTGGCGCTAGCCGTGGCGCCGAAATCGCGCCGAAACCGGGTGACGAAGTTAGCCTCCTTGCCGAAACCCACGGTCCCCAATATGCCGACCGTGGAGGCGGCGTCCAGTTTTCCATACAGCTTCACCCCGGTATCGACTTCGCGGATGCGGTGCGAGTCGAAGAACCGGCCCACCTGATAGCCTTCGCCCAGGTTCAGGAAGTCTGCGCCCTCCAGGAAGAAGGGGCGGCGCTCCGGCACGAACCGTTCACTGCGCGAGAAGGCGATGCTCTCGACCGCGCCCTCGACGCTGGCGAAATCGGGATGCAGCGTTCCCACCGCTGTCAGATCGGATGTCGGCTGGTAGCGTAGATCGAGGCCCGAGTGGACCTCTCCGAACTTTCCGGCAGCGCCCGCAATCGGCTGCACGTAGGGCAGGAGGGAGAATCGGGGTTTCCAGGCGCGCTGCGGCGCTTCCACTCCGTCCCAGGAGCCGTCACGCTCGTTGAAGCGCTGCTGGCCCAGGTCGCTCCACATCGTTTCGAGCTTGGCGCGGCTGTGCCTGCGGCGGAAGTTGATCCCCATGCGTCCCGGCCCGCGCCGATTCGGGTAGTTCAGGATCGCCCAGGGGATGCGCATCTCCGCGTTCCATCCATCCGCGACGCGCTTTGCGGCGGCCGTCCAATCGCCCTGCCACTCCGCCTTTCCGGCCCGACCTCCTCCGATATGCGTCCCCCGCGTACCCAGGGGGTTCACCGTAAATACGGCGTAGTCTTCGTATTTGCGCGTCAGGTAGGGATCGAGAGAGATCTGAACGGTATCGTCGGCGCTCATCTCGGAGTCGCGAACGGTCTCCCTGGCGACTATGCCGTCCGGCCGGCTGTCGCGGCAGTGGAAGTAGACGTAGATGTACTGCTTGTCGTACAGCAGAAAGGCTTCCGTCTGATCCGCGCCGACGCGCCGCGCGTCCACATCGATAAACGTTTCGGCATGGGCCGCGACCTTCCACGCGGGATCGCCGCCGTCGCCATCTATGATAGGTGAAGGCACGCCTGCAGGAAGCTGCGCCGCCTTCAGCACGCGATTTGCAAAAGATGCCGTCACCTGCTGGGCCGCCAAAGGCGCCGCCGCGAGGATGCAGCCACAGAATATCAGCCGGGAGAGCGCTCTCCCGGCAATGATTAGCGTAACGGTCGCCTTTGGCCGCACCGGCTTAGACCCTTCCTATGCTACCGAACAATGGATTCAATGATAGCATTATATCGGCTGCGGAACTTGGATTGCTAATGCCTGAACGCCGGCCCGCCGGTTCACGCCGAAACTATCCTAAACTGTTCGCCAATTCTCTCCAACTGCTGTATAATCAGGGCAGGTATTTTCCTGATTCCCGTCGAGGAGGCATTGCGCATGAAACCTGGAAAGGTTCCTTTTGCCAATAAACTGCGTCCCGATTTGAAGCACGAGGTGGTGCCGGATCGCAAAGGCCGGGGCATGATGCTGCTGCCGACGCCGATGCTCGTGGCGGAAGCTATCTCTGCCGTCCCGGAGGGCTCGCTGATCACCGCATCGGAGCTGCGGGGCCGTCTTGCCCGCGCCCACGACGCGGACCTGGTCTGTCCCATGATGTCCGGCATCTTCTTCAGCATTATCGCGGGCGCCGCCGAGGAGCAGCTCATGGCGGGCGAGCCGCCTGCCGCGCCCTATTGGCGCGTGGTGATGGACGACGGCGCTCTGAACCCCAAGACGCCGTACGGGCCGGAGAAGCACGCCGAGCGCCTGAAGAGCGAGGGGCATACCGTGAAGGCGCGCGGGAGCAAGCTCTGCGTGGCCGATTTTAGGGAGCACCTGGTTGCGTGA
>JAYTEU010000222.1:0-7745 GCA_043734985.1 Chthonomonadaceae bacterium | reverse complement strand
CAGGCGGAGGGAGTCCGGCTCGTGCTGGAAACGCACGATTCGTTCTCAACGGGCAAGAGCGTATCGGGGCTGATCGCGGCGGCGGCGCACCCGGCCGTGCAGTCGCTCTGGGATCTGCATCACCCCTTCCGCCAGGGCGAGGCGATCGAAGCGACCGCCGCCTACCTCCTGCCGACCCTCGGGCACACCCACGTCAAGGACAGCCGCCCGGACGGAGCGTACTGCCTCCTCGGCGAGGGCGATATCCCGACCTTCCCCATGCTCGACCTGATCCTGGAGGCGGGCTACACCGGCGCGATCTCCCTGGAGTGGGAGAAGCGCTGGCACCCCGAGATCGCTGAACCCGAGGTCGCCTTCCCGCAATACGCGCGCGGCCTGCGAGCCTATCTCGACGGTCGTTGAGGCCTGACGCCTCGCACTCATTCGTAATCGGCGAAACGAACGTGCGAGCAAGACCGGAATATTCAATGAATAAAAAAGCCACCAGCGCGCCGGCCTCGCATCGTGCCGCGCGAACTTGTCTGAACTCGGATTTGAATGATTTTGCGATGGACTATGATTAAGAAGAGCCACACGGCCGCGCCGGTAATCATAGTCCATCATTGAATCCGTTCAATCCGAGTTCAGACAAAAACGTGCGTCCAAACAAGGCCCTGATCCGGTAGTAAATGCTCCCATGGATAGCGCAGCTACTTCGCCAGCGCCGACTTTACTGCCTGCTCCAAGGCGTCGGTCGGGCCGCCGAAGCCGACGAAGGAGGCCCGGACGATGCCGCGCTTGTCCAGCACGAACTGGGTGGGGATGCCGGTCACGTGGAAGAGGCCGCCACTTACCCCCTTGCTGGGCGGGCTATGGACGAAGGTTAGCGCGGAGAAGTTCGCGCAGTTCTTAGCCACCCAGGCGTCGAAATCGCCGCGCGGCTCGCCATCGTCCACCGCCAGCAGCACCACGGGGAGCCGCTGCGCCTTGAGCTTCTTCATTACCGTCTGATTGTGCGGCATGGAGGCCATGCACGGGCCGCACCAGGAGGCCCAGAAGTCTACGATCACGACCTTGCCGCGGTAGTTCGAGAGCTTTACCGGCTTGTTGCGCGAATCCAGCGCGCTGAAGTTTGGCGCCGGAGAGCCGATCGCAAGCCCGGCGGGCTGGCGCGGTCGCGGCTGCTCCAGCTTCACGCCTGGCGGCGGTGCGTAAGCGAAGAGCCCGCGATCGACCGGCGCGTTCGGCCTGATATTCGTGAGGACCGAATCGCGAGTGACGCCCGGCTTGTCGTCGAAGGAGACGTGCACCACGCTGCGTCGCACCAGATTGTCCGGCCCTATGTACCAGGTTGTGCGGTTGTCATATTTTTCGCCGTTGTAAGAGGAGAGCGAGACGACGAACACCTTATTGCACGATACGCCCTGAACGGTCTCTTGACCCGCCGATCGCACCTCTCGAAGCTCATTGGCCTTGCGCTGCGCCATGGTCGTCCCATAGGCCGACTCCTCCATCACGTAGAAGCCCGTCCATGGCTCCAATAGGGTGCTGATCTCTTCCGGCTTGACCCTGTTATGCTTGCGATAGACCTTCCCAAACTGCTTCCAGCCGGCGCTGCCGTTACTGACGAACGTGTAGGTCGGCGCGGCTGCCGGACGCGTCCAGGCTTTTGCGCCCGGATCGGCCTTCAACTCCCAGCCGTCGTAGCGGATTTTATTGGGCTTTTCGGCGGCGACGGTTGAGAATACGTGCCTTACCGCGCTTCCGGCAGCGGGCTTGTCCTTGGTGAGAGTCGTCCTGCACTCCGCCGAATAGGTCTTGAGCGCGAGCATCGCCTGCTGGCTTCGGTGCAGCGTCTCGATAGCCTTCGAGTCGATCGACGCCGCGGAAGAGGGAGCGGCAGGCGCCTTCGCGGTCTGGGCGGCCAAACAGACAGGCAAGCCGAGCGTCAGGGCAAAGGCTAGGGCAGAGTTACGGTTGATTGCAATCATATCGAATATTTCTCCGCACATGCGGCACACAATTTGAGCGAATTACCGTCGATCCGGGCCGATCTCTTTCGCTTCTAGCATAGCTAGGAGCGCGGAGTCTTCCGGAACCAGCGGAAAGTCTATCCGGCCACGGCGGCGGCTGGATTCGAAGGTGGCGAAGATCACCTCGGCGGTGCGCAGGGCTTTGTCCGCGGAGAGCAGTGGGGCGTGGCCCGGATCGTCGAGGGCGCGGATCAGGTCGGCGGCGGCGCGCGGGATCGCCTCGCCGCCGTGGATGCCTTCCGCCATGGGGAGCGTGCGCCAGCCGGTATCGCCTTCCGTCCGGATTCGGACCGTGCTGTCCCAGTCGATCTCGATCGTGCCATCGGACCCGATCAGCCGGTGCGCGATGCCCACGTTGGCCTCGTATCCGGTGAACAGCAGGCCGCGCACTCCGTTCGTGAACTTGAAGTGCGAGATCCCCTGGTCTTCCGTAAACGCGCCGAACGTCCGGCGCTCCGTCCTGCTGTCGATCTGTCCGATCACCCATTCGACCGGCGTCTCCTCGTTAAAGAAGAAGAGCATATCGATCCAGTGCGTGCCCCAGTCGGACAGATCCCCGCAGGTGGCCTCCAGGCGCTGGAGTGTCCCGATTGCGCCGTCCCGAAGCAGTTGGCGAACCGTCTGGAACGGCTCCAGAAATCGCCGCTGGTGGTTGAACGTCAAAAGGATCCCGCTGGCATCCGCCGCCGCCTTCATCCGTTTGGCATCGCCCCAGGTGGTCGCCATCGGCTTCTCGCAGTGTACGGCCCGCACGCCCGCCTCGCACAGCGCGATCGTGATCTCGGCGTGCAGGTGCGGCCAGGTACAGACGCTGGCGATGTCGGGCTTCACCTCTGCCAGCATGGCGTGAACGTCCGAAAAAACGCGGGCATTCGGCTGCTGGTGCTTTTCCAGGAAGTGAAGCGCGTTAGCCTCTACCGGCTCGACGATGGCTGCTAACTCCGTGCGGCCGGCGCCCTGGAAGGCGCGAATGTGCGGATGCGCCATGCCAAAGCCGGTCGCTCCCTCGGTTCCGTGTTCCCTGCCCGTGCCGACAATGGCATGGCGGTAAATAGTGGTAGTCATGGGTTCCTTTCTAGTATGAGGCAGTCGGCAATCGGCAGTAGGATACGATTTCCCGATTGCCGATTGCCGACTGCCTACTGCCCGTCCTCCCGCCCGTCCTCCTGCATGCTGCTGATAATGCGGACAGGCGTGGAGAGGAGGTATGGGTTATATTCGTTTGGAATCAGGCAGTCTGACATAACGGCGGTGTAGCCGACTGCCGGACGGTGAAGCGAGCCGCTGAAAGTCCGGCGGTCCGGCGCTGCGGACAGGTACGTCCACGTCCATTTCGAGTCGCGGAAGTCCTGGCCGGCGGAGGCGGCAGTCCAGACGCGGGCTTCCAGCGCCGGGACCGAGCATCGCAGGCGGACCTCCAGCGCGGCCCTGGTTTCATCGTATTCGATGGCAATATCCGGGAGACAAGCGTCGTTTATAATGGCCTGAAGGAAGGCTGCCTGGGTCGGCGCAATTCTGTCGCGGTCAACGATATAGTGGGGCTGGTTGGGTGCATATACGATGTGCTTATTGCCGCTGAGATCGTCCCAATACAAGTTCAGTGCGTCCGTCGCCCAGTACCGGTCGTTCAGACTCTGAATAAGAAGCTTGGGCAGGGAGAGATGCACTCGGTAGCTGTAAGGGTCGATAGTGAGCGCGATCTCGTGCCCGCGCGGGGTGCGCATCTTGTCCTGAAGGCGATGCTCGGTATAGTCTTCGATCATCTCGCTGTACGCTTCCCACACCTTGACCTGGTGAGGCATCTGCGCGAAGAGATTGAGATTATCGTAGACCTCCGGGACGATCGCCCGCACCCTCGGATCGACTACCGCTGTCAGCCAGGTCGTCCAGCCGCGCTTGGAAGCGCCATGGACTACAAATCGCCCCAGCCCGGTGCGTCCTTCTTCCATGCAGACTGCCGCGATAGAATCCAGCGCCCGGACGGCCGACTTTACCATGGGGAAGAGCAGGGGCCACGTCCAATCCCGGGTGTCCAGCGCCTGCGACAGGCTGTGCGCGAGCAGTTCGTCTTCGCGCCGTCCGTCGAAGAGGGGCTGATTCGGGACATCGAAGAGGTGAGCGGCGGACATTCCGATCCGCTGCGACAGGTCCGTGTCGATAGGCGTGGAGCCGTCCACGGATTTGTGATCGGCCCCGATCGTCAACAGCGCCCAATCCTCCGCCTTGCAGCGGTCGGGCAGATAGAGATGGAGGCGATGGCTCCAGGCAGTGCCCTGCCACGTCTGCGAGAATAGCCGCAGATCGTGGAGCCTTCCCTCTCCGATCCTGTACGACGCGATTCTCTCCCAGCGATAGGAGGCGTCCGGGACGGCGATGTATCTGGTGAGGTCGTTGTCAGGCATTGGGCGGTAGGCAATCGGCGGTAGGCAATCGGCAGTAGGCAATCGGCAATCGGCAATCGGACTGCATTTCCCGACTGCGGGCGCCCTCTGGGCATGCCTACTGCCTACTGCCCAGCATTTTACGAATTGCATAATAACACGGCGCGGCGAGAATTCCGTTCCAGACTAGCGTGAATAGCAGCGCCCGGGCCCAGTTTAATAAGTTGTGCTGGGGAAAGAAGGCGAAGAACAGGCATTCCGCCGCCAGGGTTCCTAGCAGGACCACTATGAGGGATACCACGACGCTGTCCCGGTACACACGGTCTTCCAGGCACCCGATGGCGAAGCAGACGAGGGTCCGGCTTACCAATATGCTCCCGACTCCGGCATGCGGCGGGGCGGCCAGCGAAGCATATATCAGCGCCGCCGAGAAGCCAAGCAGTGCGGAGGTTCCCTCGCCGCAGAACATCGATCCTACCAGGGCGGTCGTCAGGAGAAAGTCCGGCCGGCCGCCCCAGAACTTGAGCGAATCGGCGAATGCGGCCTGCAGAATTCCCGCAAGGAATATCGCGGTCGCGAGCATGAAACCCCGCCGGGTACCCCCTGGGTGCGGTGAGCTCATCGAAGAATGTAGACCTCTTCCACCTTGTCGTAGTTTACCTTCGGACGGACCAGGGCGATTTTGCCGGCGCTGGACAGATCCGGCTGCACCCGTTCCACAGTGCCGATAATCAGGTCCCGCGGGGGCGAACCCTCCAGCGTCTTGGGGTAGAGACGGCTGAGCCCCGACGTGACCACGAGATCGCCGGGCTTGACGTCTGCCTCGTTCTCCAGATCGGTCAAGGTAAGCAGCGGGCTATTGCTGCCCCGGCAAAGCCCTATCGCGCGCGACCCCGTGCGCTGAATTCGAGCGCCGAGCGTAGCGTTCTGGTCGGTGAGGAGCACGACGGTCGAGGTAATCAGGTCCGCCTCGGAGATGTATCCCACCACTCCCGCCGGGCAGATCACCAGATCGTGCGGCAGCACTCCGTCGCGTCGCCCACGCGAAATGATGAGCGTATCGTAATTGGGATCGGGACGGCGTGACCAGACCTCTGCGGCCAATGGCGGGCGTTTGAGCGTCTCGACGAACTTCAGATCGGCGCGGAGTCGCGCATTGCTAATCTGGGCCTCGCGAAGGCGCGCGTTCTCGGCTTCCAGATCCGCTACCTGCCGGGACAGTTTGGCGTTCTCGGCAGCAAGCCCGCGGCCCGCAAAGACCCACCCGGCCTGCGCCCCCAGCCACCGGGAGGTTCCGCTGAGAAGGGAGGCAGGCGGAACGACAGCAGCTCGGACCAGGCCGGTAACGACATCGGGTTTGTCTCGGCGCGTCTGAGCATTGTGCCATGCCCCAGTGCCCATTCCAAGCGCCACCAGTGCGGTGACCGGCCAGTACCTGTGGAACGGCGACTTTTTCTCCATTCTCATGGTGTCACTTCTTCAGGACTTTGCGGAGAGTCGGATTGCTGTCGAGGGCTTCCAGCACTTTGCCGGTGCCGATTACCACGCAGGAGAGCGGGTCTTCCGCGATATGGACGGGCATTCCCGTCTCACGCATAATAAGCCGGTCGAGCCCCTCCAGAAGAGCGCCGCCCCCGGCAAGGACGATTCCGCGCTCGTAAATATCCGCGGAGAGCTCGGGCGGCGTACCCTCCAGCGTTACCTTGACAGCCTCCACGATGGCGTTGATCGGCTCCTGGATCGCTTCCCGTATCTCCGTGCTGGATATCATGCAGCTTCGCGGCAGCCCGGAAATCAGGTCGCGGCCGCGCACCTCCATCGTGCGCTCCGGCCCGACGGCGTACGCGGAGCCCACTTCGAATTTCGCTCGCTCCGCCGTGCGATCGCCGATGTGGAGGTTGTAAGCGCGCCGCACAAAATTGATGATCGCCTCGTCCAGCTCATCGCCCGCGATACGCACGGACCTGCTGACGACGATACCGCCCAGGGAGATCACCGCGACCTCCGTTGTCCCGCCGCCGATGTCCACGATCATGGAGCCTGTCGGCTCCGCGACGGGCAGTCCCGCGCCGATCGCGGCCGCCATGGGCTCTTCGACGGTATACGCCTCCTTGGCCCCGGCCTTCTTCGCGGCCTCCTTAACGGCCCGCTCCTCCACCTCGGTGACGCCGGAGGGAACGCCGACGACTACGCGCGGCGCGGCGAAACTGGTGCGGCGATGCACCTTCGCGATAAAGTACCGAATCATCTTCTCGGTCTGGTCGAAATCGGCGATCACGCCATCCTTGAGCGGGCGAATGGCCTGGATCGAGCCCGGCGTACGGCCGAGCATCCTCTTCGCTTCTTCCCCGACCGCGAGGACTTTCTTGGTTTCGTTATCGATGGCCACCACGGAGGGCTCGCGCAGCAAAATGCCGCGGCCTCGAACGTGAACCAATGTGTTCGCGGTGCCGAGATCGATTCCCATATCACGGGAGAATCGGCTCAGCAGGACGCGGAGAATATTCATGCGACCTTATACTCCTAACAACCACGGTCTCAATTATGGCACATTTGCAAATTCTGGAGTTTGAGGAACTGGAGGCAGCCCACTTCGCGGACACGCACTGCAGTGTGCGGCCTCATCGGCCGCACACTTGTTGCAGAAGACGAGAATGGCAGAATAGATTGGAGTGGACTACAGTTGCGCGCCGGCTGAGGGAGCGGGAGGCGCGGGACTCCCGGATCCGGGTGTTACGTTAGGTGTGGAACCCGATGCGCCGGGTGTACTGCGCCTATTTGCGCGAGCCCTCGGGGCGCCGGTTCCGATTACAACCACGCCTGTGTGCCCGCTATAGTGCGAACTGATCACGTCGCGGTGAACGACTTTGCCGTTCTCTTTGATGATCCGGTACCAGGTGGCATGGGCGCCGCCGCTGCCGGGTTCAACCACTCTACGGTATCCGGCGGGCTTGCTGCGATCGTGCCGGGTCACGTAGGAGCCGCCATAGCGCGAAGAGCCGCCGCGCACCAGAGCGACCTTGCGGCCGGGCGTATGCTTGCCGAACAGGCTGAACGTCAGCGCGCGCCCATTCAGGACGGCTGCGACGTAGACGGGTGCGGAGGTATCGTTCTTGAACTTCAGGTCGAGCGATCCATAGGAGACCGTGGCGTCAAGGCCGAAGGGCAGGTAGCCGATCGGAGCGGAGTGGTTCGAGCGCTCCACGATCTGAAGACCGGACGCGAGGACGGCGTTGAAGAGCGTGCCGGAGGTCTGGCAGATGCCTCCCGCTATGCCGGTATCATGCTTGCCCTGGACCAGGATCGGCGCCTCCCGGTACCCTTCGTCTTCATCGCGCGGACCGACGATCTT